>JBBRHH010000358.1:0-6563 GCA_038222915.1 Tepidisphaerales bacterium | reverse complement strand
TCCACATAAACAGCTCAGCATGGTCTCTCGATAAAGCCGCTGCAATTCGTTTTCCGGCATGGGCCGCCTCCTGCCTATTTTGTGACACCCAACTAATACCCATTCATTCGCACGAACACAACAGATTACTCCACGCGACGCCAATCCGTTTCCACCTGAAGATAACGGGTTACGCTGTGTGGGAGGAATTTGCCGCCGTCCCAGCCGCGCAGTTCAAAGGTGACGGTGGGCAGATCAATGGAGATGACGTTGTAGTTGTTCGGCTCGCCCCGGCGACGGGTGGAGGTGGCGGTGCCCGCCTGGGCGACGAGGATAGAGCGCTTGATGGGGAGATAATACGCGCGCGCATCGCCGGTGTAGCCCAGATGGAGATGGCCGGCGAGGAGAAGATCGACCCCGCAGTCGTCCAGGGCATGAATGGCAAGACCAGCCCGGCCAACCAGCGCGAGTGTCGAGTCTTCGGGCGGCGGGATAAACGGGTGATGCGTCACCAACACCTTGAAGTGATCCGGCGGAACCGCCATGAAATGCGATTTCACCTGGTCGATCTGCACATGCGAAATCCGGCCGCCCTGAAAGGCCAGCGACCGCGCCGTGTTGATGCCCAGAACCGCGATCTCGTCGTCCTGAAAGAACGGGGTGAGATCATCGGTGATGTAGCGTTGGTATCGGCCCAGCGGCGAGAAGAATCGGCGCGTAAAGTCATAGAATGGAATGTCGTGATTGCCGGGGATGAGAATTTTTGGCGACGCAATGCGGTCAAGAAATGCGCGGGCGGCCGCAAACTGGCCGCGCCGGGCGCGCTGGGTGAAATCGCCGCTGACGACGAGCAGCGTTGGCTCGAGGATCTCCAGATCGGCCAGCAGGCCCTCGACGACGCGATCGTCGACGCGGCCGAAGTGGAGATCCGAAATGTGGGCGATGGTTCGCAATCAGACTTCGCCTTTCGGCACAAAAACGTTCAGTGCGCCGGGACGGACGCGATATTGCAGCGGCGGCGTCATGGCGCTGACCTCGCCGTCCTTCGAGACGTGCAACCGGCGGCGCGGAGTTTGGATCGACAGGCCAGTGACACAGAAGGAATCGAAATCGCGCGACTGATTCAGCAGCCCGAAGACGGCGCGAAAGGCGAGCAGCAGAATACCGCGGCGCGTGTGGCGGCGGGCGATGTAAACGCAAAGACAACCCTTGTCGAGGGCGCTTCGGCCGCCCAGGCGGAAGAGGCTGAGCTCGTAGATGTTGTTGCCGATGAAGACGAACGGGGTGCGGCGCTCGAACGGCGCGCCGTCGCCCATCACGCGAATAGTCACCAGAGGAAAGCGATTGAACAGGCTGGCGATGGCGAAGAACATCGCGAGCCATTTCCCGCGACCCAGACGCTCCTGCTGATCGTCGCGATGGCGGACAACCCGGGGATAAATCCCGATGCAGGAGTTGTTGATGAAGACTTCGCCGTTTACTTCGGCAACGTCGACCGATTTGATATTCCCGTTGACGATTACGCTGATCGCGCCGCGTAGATCCACTGGGATGCGCAGATCTTTGGCGAAGTGATTGAGTGTGCCAAGCGGAAGAATTCCGAGGGGTTTGGAAGTGCCCGCCAGTGCGCCGGCGACGGTGCTGATCGTCCCATCGCCACCCCCTACCACGACACAATCCACATCAGAGGCGGCCGCTTCACGCGCGGCCTCGGCGAGGCTTCGCGGGGGAACGCTGTGCACCGTTGCCTCAATGCCGCCATCCGCGAATGCAGCGCGGATTTCGGCGTCGCCCGCCGAATCGGAGGATGTCGAACCGGCCGAGGCGTTGAGGAGGACGATGACTTTCATTGCGTAGCGTGGGCTGTTGCAGCAGAAACTACGCGTTGGCGGCCTGTAGCAGAAGGGCCAAAAACTCAGTGGGCGAAATGTTCCTTCAGATCCAGACGATGAAAGGTCTGGGTGTTGGGGGCGTTGGAACCGACGGCAAGCCAGAGCAAGCGATTGGCCGGCTCGAAGATCATCGATTGCAGCGTCATCTCGCGCTGGGCGACGTGGCCGAGCATGCGTTGCAATTCGGCCTGATCGATTTTTCCGAAAACTTTGGCGGATTCGTCGTGGAGATAGTCGTATCGATCGCATCGCCCGGCCCGATCACCATTCCCGGTCGATCGTTGATGGTTGGTGCTGATGAGCGCCGTCTGGTCGTCCGCCTTTCGCACGTTGACCGCGTCGGGACTGATCTCGGCAACGGCGCGAGCTCCGGAGGCGTCCATGAGCATGACGTTGTTGGACGTTTGCCGATCGGTCTTTTTCAGGAGTTCGATGGCCTCGTCGACGGTTTTGCACTGTTCGAGAACGGTTCGATAGAGGAGTGTGTAGGGCATGGCGCGCGGCAGCCGAAACGGCCGGGTGACTTCCATGTTGCACAGCGCAAGTCCATGCTCGTTCATACCGGAGAGAACGCCGACGAGGCCGGGCCAGGAGACGGCAGCGAAGCTGTAGCGGTCTTTGGGGTGATAAATCATCACGACACTGTTTTTGTCGGCGACGTTGAGCGAGGGGAAATCGAGATTGCGGCCAAAACGTGCCACGCCGTCTGGAGAGGCGGCCGCGGGGAGTGTGATGGTCGAACAGGCGACCATCGGCAATAGGTCGAGGAAGCAGTTGGCGAGCATGACCTCACGCTCGTCCAGTTCTGTGCCTTTGGCAAGCGAACGAATCTCCTCCAGATGCCGCGGCAGGACATGCGGCTCGAAGGCGGCCGCTCCGATCAGGGCGCGCTGATGAATGTCCTCGTTGGAAAAGATGGTGCGGAGATATTGCTCGTGCAGCATGTGGATAACCGGCTGCAGGTCTTTGGCGTGCTGAAGGCCAAGGTCGCTGCCGTCGCCGCGCATCTCGACGACCGGGATGGGGAAGGGTTCGGCCTTGACGGCGGGTGGCGCGACGGGAACAGATGTGGCCGTGGTTGAATCGCGGGCGCAACCGGCGGCGAGGCCGAGGACGTAGAGAAGGAGGCCGAGGTAGGTCTTCATAGGATCAGAGGTACGTTACGGCGCGGTGAAGGATCGCCTGCCATTATCGGGCGGGGTTTGCCGTAGACAAGCGGGATTGGTGGGCCAGAGCCCTGCGCGGGAACGATTTGCCTACGCTTTGCGCCGCCGGACAGCGCACAGGCCGACCAGGAAGACCATTGGAAGGAAGGCCGGTTCGGGGACGGGCGTGGCCGCGAGCGCAAAGCCGAATTGTTCGGCATTCGCGGAGGTGTTGGTCACGCGGAGCAGGTAGAAGCCGTCGGCCGGGAGCTCGTAGTAAATGTGTTCGGTGGGGTCGATGACGCTGTGGGAGTTATCGGTGTGGCCGAAGATATCAGCGCCGAGCACGTTGCCGTCGCGGTCGAGCAGTTGGAGATTGAGGTTGGTGAGCGGGTTGGTTGTGTAGGTGTCGTCGAGAATGTTGCCGCCCAGAACGGTGCGCGTGACGAAGCGGTCCCAGATCAGGGTGGCGGTGAGGAATGTGCCGCCTTCCAGGCCCTCGTCGATTTTGTAATCGATGGTGCTGTTGGCGTTGATGGTCTTGAGATCCCACGCAACGGGCGCGGTGTGGTTGGGATCGACCGTCTTGTCGGGTTTGAAGTTCAGAAGAGCGCCGGTCACGTCGATCTGCCCGGCCCCTTCCTGATCGTCGAGCGGATCAGCGCCGGGGGTTGTCGGGGCCCAGGAGGCCCCGTTTTTTCGAAGAATGGTGTGGTCGGCGCTGTTGAGCATCAACGCCTTGATCACCTTGTGATCGGTGGTGTGATTGGCGGTGTTGCCGCCGTACTGCAACACCAGCGCGGCGGCTCCGGCCACCTGGGGGGCGGCGAAGCTGGTGCCGTCGAGGGTGACGGTCCCGATGTCGGGATCGTCGCCGTCGTCGAAGGCGGTGTTGGAGTGGATGGTGAGGCTGGTGATGTTGCCGCCACCATCCAGGGTAATGTTGGTGTTGCCGCCGACGCCGGTGACGAGGTCGCCGCCGGGGGCGAAGGAGAAGTCAAACTTGCCGTTGCCGTTGGCGTCGTTGATCGACAGTTTGGTGAGCGCCGCGCCGCCGTCGGTTTTGAAGCTGATCGGGAAGCTGCCTTTGAATCGCTGGAGGAACGGGACGATGTTGAGGCCGATATCCCCGTTGGCGTTGTCGTCCTTGAAGTCGCCGTTGATGTGATCGACATTGCTGTAGAAGGCGCTGGCCATCTTGATCTGTGTACCCGGGGCGAGGATGTCGGGTTTGTTGCGCAGATCGCCGGTGCGCCCTTCACTGCTGAAGCCGACGACGCGGCGGAAGTTTTCGGTGGTTGCGCCGACGGTGATGTTGTTATAGGTATCTGCGGGAACGGAAACCGTGCCTGCGCCGATGTCGGAGAGGTTGTTGTCCGGGCCGCTGTTGCCGACGGAAACGACGGTAACGACATTGTTGACGCGCGCGTTCCAGTCGATGAATTTATCAATGTTCTTCAGGCCGTTGTTTTCATTTGCCGCGTAACCGCCGCCGAGGCTGAGATTGAATACTTTTGCGCCGGAGGTGGTGTCGTCGCGGATCGCCTTGGCGACGCGCTCGTAAAATTGATCGGAGGTTGCGCCGTTGGCGGGGAAGACTTTTTGCGATGAGAAGACGACGCCGGGAGCGACTCCAGCGCCCACGCCGTTGCCGCCGCTGCCGGTGATGGCGGAGGAACTGGCGGTGGAGTGATAGTTGTAATCGGTGAGGCCGGTACCGGAATAGTCGGCGTTGCTGCCGCCGTTGGTGAAGGTGGCATGGCCTAGATTGGTGTAGTCGTCGATGTTGCTGACGATGACACCCGCGCCGGTAAGGTTGAAGCCGTTGGCATTGAGCGTTGCCGGGTTGGCGCGAATCGCCGCCAGTGCCTGATCGAGTGTAACTTCCGCGCGTGCATAAACCGGCAAAAGCCCGGCCGTCGCAGCTGTCAGTATCAGAACGCGAGTTCGAAGTAAAACCAGATGAGCTCGACCGCTCTTGGGCGACAAAACCATGATGTTTCCTTCCCGAAACGAACTCTAAGATTTGCGGAATAGAACCGAGAGAGGTGTAACTGGACCGCTACGTCCGATAAGAATCATGCCGTGCGAACTCAGCCGTGTCAACAAAATTTGACTAAAATATTTTCTGTCAAAAGCGGCTTTTCTTTACGAAATTCAAGGGCGGACGTAGGCTGAAGCCCGTGCTCCTTCGCATCGACCGTCTCATCCTCCGCGTGCCCAACCTCCAATCGGCCACGCGCTTCTACACGCAGACCTTCGGATTGAAACTGCTGAAAGAGGACAACCGGCTCGCATCGCTTCGGTTCCCCGAAGACGAGGCGGAGCTGATTCTTCACACCGATCCGGATCTCCCCGCCGAGGCAACCTATTACCGCGTGAGCGACGTCCGCGATCTCTACGCGCGCCGGGAAACGCTCAAACTCCATTTTCTTCATCCCCCAACGGCAGTCGCCCGTGGCTATCGCGCTGTAATCAAAGACCCCTTCGGCAATGTGCTGATGATTGTCGATCGCAGCACGCAGGGCGCCGGCGACAGCTCGGTTGTCGAAGATGGCAAGCCGCCGTCCGCGCTTTTTCCGGGCATGGAAGAAAAAGTGCCCGTCAAGCGCGATGAGTTGATCCGGGTGTACGAAAAAATCAACCGGACGGCCGACGATCTGCCCTATACGCCGGAGTTCGAGAAGCTCTATGCGGTCTACTCGACGGCACATGAGGGGACCAAGCCAACCCGTGGCGAGGCCTGGCGGCATCTGCTGAATCTTCGCAAGGGGGGCAAGCTGCCGAAGCTCGGCGAGGCGCGGTCGAAGCCGCCGGAGATCACGCCGGAGGCCAAACAACATCTGGCCGATCTGATGGCCGACGATTTGGGCAAGCGCGACCGCCTGCCCTACACGGATCGCTTCGATGCGATTGTGGATGCGTTCAACAAAACGCAGTCGCGGGCGATCTCACCGCATCTGGTCTGGCGATTGGTCGCCACGCTGGCAAAGTGAATCGTCTTATTCGACGGCGACGAATTTCTTGATCGATCCAACCAGCTCGCTCACGCTGTATTCACGCGAAAGATCGATGGGGAGAAACACGCCCTGGTTGTGGTCGGAGGCGATGATGAGGTGATTGGGCCCGTTGGCGAGGTGGCCGTTTTCCTGCGGCTGGTGGCCGGTGATGATGACCTTCGCGCCAACGTTCTCCGCAAATTGCGCGACGCCTGCCGGCGTCATGTGGCGGCCCCAGATCAGTTGATACACCGGCCCGGTTTTTCTAGCGTAGTCCGGGCCGGTCAGGGCGCGATTAAAGACGGTGTAATCGAATGCGGGGATCTGCGCGTCGGTCGGCATGGAGTGGCAACAGAAGATTCCGTTGGGGCCGCGAATTCCAAGCGGCAGAGTCAGCAGGAATTCGGTGATCGCCACGTTCACGCCGGTGCCATGTTCCTTGAACTGATTCTTCACGCCCTTGGTAAACGCCTCACACACGCTCGCGCCGGATTTCATGATCCCTTCACCATGGATCTGCGCAAGATCATGGTTGGCCAGCATGAAGT
>JBBRHH010000357.1:0-6571 GCA_038222915.1 Tepidisphaerales bacterium | reverse complement strand
CAGCGTGCGAGGTTCGCCATATCGCGATGGCGCTGATTCCAGTGGCCGGGCAAATCCGCTTTGGCGGGTGCGGGAACTTCTTTTTCAGGAGACTTGTCCGCGCCCTTGGCCGGCGCGGCGTCCTTGGCGGCCCCGCCTGCCGCCGGCGGTGCGGCTGCGGGCTTGGCGGCCGGTGCTGCTTCTTTGGGTGCGACGGCGGGTCGAGCCGGCGCGGCGAGCGAATACTGCAGCTTGTTCATCATGACCGGCGCGCTGCCGTGGACGAGGAACAAGATGCCGAAGCAAGTGTGGGGTATTTCCCCATGCTCGCCATCCCAATGGCCGTCTTGTGCATTCTGGCTCTTCACCAGGATGTCAGCGCCAAAGTCGTACCAGTTGGTGGTGCCGATATATTTGTATCCGCCGGCCGTTCCGAGTCGTTCAATGTTGTAGAGCGCGTAATTGCGCCAACCGCCGGCGGCTTCCTTGAGATGGTCGCCGACCCACTTCACGCCGCGCTCGATCCCTTCATCGCTGGGATTTCCCTGACAGAGGACGCTGCCGTCTGACAACATATCCTGGGTGATGTACAGGGTTGCGACGCCGGCGGAAGTCATGGGCAATGTTCCAGCGCCACCTTTCTCATAACCCCACGATCCGTCCTTGTTCTGGTCGCGCCGCCAGGAAGTGTCCATCAGCTTCCAGTAACCTTCCTTCACGGCGGGCATTTTTGGAGGCTCGAGATCCAGCATGGCGCAAGCCCAGACGCCCAATACGCCGTAATTGCTGCAACTGTGATCGACGCGCGGCTCATCGGGACCGAGGATGTAGTTGTAAAGTCCGATGCTGCCGGCGGCCTTGGGGCTGGTCTTGACCAGGTCACCCAGGAATTGGTTGTCGACCTTGGCGGCGGCCTTGTATGCCTCGAGCTTGTGATACCGATTGGCGTTCAGCCAGACCTGTGTCCTCATCCCGGTGGCGTAGGGTCCAACCGTCTTGGCCTTGAGCAGAAAGTCGATCGCTTCCTTGATCTTTGGGTTGCTGTTGGGATCTTCGCCGGAGACAAGCAGGGCGTACGTCGCTGCGGAAGTGAGCCCGGCCCAGCAGTCGGTGGTGTAATCGGCGGTGCCGACCACGCCCGCGGGCTGAGGGGCGACCTCCCAGCACGGGCCGTTTTTACCGAACTGGTCCAGGAGATATTTTTTCCCCTTTTCAATTGCATCGCGCACTTCTCCCGGACCGGCCGCCCACGCAGAGGGGGCTACTCCGAGAACAAGCAATAAAGAGAGCGATGCGCGAAGAAAACGACAGCGGGGTCGAGTCATTGGTGGTACCTCAACGTGTGGAGGAATATCGCAGGGACATAATCGCTAAAACCGGCCACAAATTCAATGATAAACAAAGGATGACCTAATTTGTGTACTTCATTTGACTGGGCGAGGTTCTGAAGTCGTGCATCCGAAGGTCAGGTCGCAAAAAGGCGGCCGTAGACGTCAGGGGGCACAATTTACGCATCGACCACGGGTTATATCATATTTTTAGCCCCCACCCGCACTAAAAATCAGCATGCTCGCCATAAGCTGCGCCGCCGTTGCAGGTGTGTAGCCGTTGACACCGTCGACGGGTTCGCCGACGAGCGCCGTGCTGAGGTCTTCGCGGCTGATGAACACTGCTTTTCGGCCTTGGATCTCAATGGCGCGGATGTGGGGAATCTTTGTGTCTGCCTCGCCAAGGGCACGGGCTTCGGGCCCGCGCAACGCCCGATTCTTGTTTTCACGGACAAACGCGGTTGGGATGCCGCCGGCAGAAGTTAACGCGCGGTCGTCAGGACTCAATAACTTTGGCTCATCGATTACCGCGAGCATCTTTTGTAGGTCTTGTTGGATCATCTCAGCAAATTCTTTGCGTCCGCCACAGGAGTCGACGATCAGCGTGCCTCCGCCTTTTAACCACGCCGACAACTCTTCGGCTTCTTCTGGCGAAAATGCGAGATCGCCCAAGTTGCCGGTGAGGTGGGCGACTCTTTAGGTCGCGTTGGTCAGCTTTCCATCGCCGAGCTTGACGCAATCAACCTTTAATTTGGTCGCATGCTCATTGTTCATGATGGCGGTCATCCGCCGCCAGCCGCCGGGCTCCGGGTTCCAGTTTCCCGCGCGGTACTCGATTCGGGCGAGTCCAGGCGCACGAACAAAAGCCCCGGCGCAATTGCGCCGGGGCGTTGCAATCTGGTTGTCCTAAAAAGGCTACGGAGCCTGCAGGAGATCGACATCGCCGACATCGGCGGCCGTCAGGTCTTTGACTTTGTCCTTGTTGGCGCCGCTGGGGTCGAAGAAGAACCAGTCGCTGCCAGCGCCGCCGTTGAGAGTGTCCTTGGAGACGTCGTCGAAGACGGTCTGGTCGGCCCGAAAGAAGACGGTGCCGTTGACGCGATCGGCGCTGCCGGTGCCGTCGCGGAGGTTTTTCACGCGGACGGTGAAGGATCGGCCGCTGGTCCATTCGGCGAGGGCCGACTCAAGTGCAGCACTGTTGCCTTCGTAGGTTGAGCTGCCGCCGACGATGATATCGTCGTCGAGGCCGGCGCTGAGGTGGTCGGCGCCTAGGCCGCCGATAATGATGTCGCGGCCGACGCCGCCGACGATGGTATCGTCACCGACGCCTCCGTCGAGAATGTCGCTGCCGCCGCCGCCATGGAGGTGGTCATTGCCGTTGCCGCCGTAGATTTCGGAGTTGAGAGGCACGCCAGCGCCGATGTGGAGGTCATCGTTGCCATCGCCGCCCAACAGGACGATGTGCCCGGTTGGGTTGTAGGAGACGGCCGCGCCGCCGTTGATGGATACTTTGACCGCGCCGTTCTTGCCGGAGGTTACATCGACGACGTCGTCGCCGGTCGTGCCGCCGACGATGAGGTTGCCATTTTGGACCGCGGCCGACGAAACGCCGACGGCCTTGGTCACGGTCGTCACCTGTCCGCTGCTGTTTTTCACGCTGAGGGAAACGGTGAAGTTTCCTGTTGTGACGTAGGTGTGATTGACCGACAGCGCGCCGGAATCGGTCGAGGCGTGATAGGGAATGACGGTGCCGTCGCCAAAATCCCACTGAACCTGGAAGGTATCGTTGCCGCTGGGATCGGTGAACGATCCGCTGAAGGCGAGCGACTGTTGACTGACACCGGAAGATGGGCCGGAGATGGGCGCGACGACGGGTGGCGAGGATGTGGCGGCAGCGGCGTATTCGTAGATGACGCCGGCGTCGACGGCGGCTTGATCGCCGTTTGGATTGGCGATGTAGGCATTTGATCCGGAGGCGAGAACGACGTCGCCGAAATTGTCGATGTTTCCCTGGACGTCGTCGCTGGTCGCGGGCGGATTGGGATTGGCGATTGCGACGGCCGAGGGGTTTGATTGCGACAGATCGAAGGCGAATGCACCGCCGACGGGGAATGACGCCGGGACATAGGAGACGTTGCCGTTGTCGTCTTCGACGGCAACCTGGATGACCGCAGTCTGCTGCGGGGCACCGACGATGAGTGTGCCGTTGGCGACGGAGATTGACGTGCCGAACTGCTCGTTGAATCCATCCAAATGGCTTGGATCGACGAATGTTCCGGCGAGAACGCCGCCGGGCGTGAATTCGTAGACGCTGCCGGTGCGGTCTGCGCCGCCGGGGGCACCGACGACAGGATTGGCACCGTCAAAGGCGACGGCAGTGCCGAAGAGTTGGCCTGGCGCTGCGCCGGGTTCGGCATATTGCTGGAGAAGCGTTCCAGTGGATCCGTCGAAGAGGTAGGCGGCTCCGGAGCCGCCGTTGACGGCGTTTGCGCCAAAGAGAATCTGGTTACCGTGGACGGCGATGGATCGGCCGAAGCCGTCGCCAGGGCCCTGGTCGGCGGCCGGGGCTTCGAATTTGTGGAGGATCGCGCCGCTGGTTGCATCGAAGAGGTAGACGCTGGAGCTTTGCTGGCTCGCGGTGGTGGGGTCCTGGGCGAGTTGAACAAGGATGTTGTTACCGAAGGCCGCGAGATGGCTGCCAAAGAGGGATGGCGGCGGGGCATCGCCTGGATTGCCGACCGTCCCTTGCTGGGTAGGGTCGTCGATCTCGAGCGTCTGTTGGAAGGATTGTGCATCGTAGAGATAGACCTTGCCGCCTTCACCACCCTCGGCGAGGGAGCTGATGGCGATCTTGCCGCCCACGAAGGCGACGCCGGTGCCGAAAAAGTCGGAGGCGTGTGGATCGGGATTGGAGAACGTATGGACGACCTGGTTGGTGGAGGCGTTGATCAGGTCGACGGAGCCGACATTCTGTGCGTCCTGGCCGTTGATGTCGGTGGCGGACGCGGCGGGATTGCCGACGAGGAGCAGATTGCCGCTGGCGTCTGCGTTAAGGCCGAAGCTTTGGCCTTGCTGGGGAGACTGCGGAAGCAGCGAGCCGCGCAGATCGTAGCTGGCGCTGAGCATCTGCCGGCGCTCGAGCGGCTCGACCAGCAGATTGCTATGAGTTTTGCGATCAGCGTAGATATGACCAACAGCCTTGTTATCAAGGCCCCGTTCATTCCGAAGAGACATGCGAACTCCAGTTCCCCGCGCGGGGGTTATTGATCGCCGCAGAGCCGTTCAAAGATGTGAACTGTCGCACGTGCGACAGTCAGGCTGACCGTACGACTTACCTGGAATCGGTCAGCCGCCTGCGGGCACCGGTAATTCCGGTGTGCAGTATTCTCATATGATTCTCATCACTCGCCAAAACGAAATTACGCTCGCGACAGGACACGGATTGGGGCGATATAAAGGGCGCGATTATCAGACGCTCGCTAAAATCGCCAGATAGCGATGGCGACTGTGCTGCCTCCCGACGCCTTCCCATCTTTCCAAGCCTTCCTCAACCCACGCGAAAACTTGTCGCGAGAAATTTTTATTTGGCGACTTCGGGCGGCGCGTAATGCAGCGGAGCGCGCCGCGCATGTCCCTGATTTGCAGCGCGCAGGGACCGCGCTGTCATCGTGTCGTCCCGCGCGCGCTGCGTTTGTCGCTATGAAGTCGCGGACAACGGTCGTCCGATTCAAACTCTGGCTGCGCTGCGGGGAGCGGTTTGCTGCGTCGGGCAGCAACCGCTACCCGCGCGGCTCAACAACACAAGGACGTGTAGAGCGATGACACAGACGACAATCACCAAATGCGGCGCGGATCGATGGATGGACGAACAGATCTTCGAAGAAGACGTTCGGGCCGTCCTGACGATGATGCGGCCAAACCGGCGCGAGCGAATGCTTGGCTGGAATGAATATCGCACCGGCGGGACTCACTTTCGCACAACGGTGTCGTGGGATCAGCAGTTCGAAGATTCCGACGCGTGCCGGGCACTGACGGTTCCAAATCTCGCGGACGTCATGGAGACGTTGCTGATGGGAAACGCGCGGACCGAGGCGGAACTGAGCCCGGCCGACGAGTTTCGGCACTATCGCGCGGTGCTGCTGGAGCTGATGCGTCGCGTGGACGAAGCTGAGGCGACGCAGAAGTGACTTTTGGGGCATTCCTGGAAGACGCAATATTGGAACTGGAGTTGAAATGCAAAACACAATGAACGGCCAGGAAGTACGCGACCTTCTGGCTGAAATTCGCGCTTACTACACGGAGATGAATCCACTGCAAGTGGACCAGAACAGCATCAGCAACGTGCTGCCTGTGCTGGTGGAAGTGACGCAGCGCCTGGTGGAAGAACGAGACGAGCTGCAAGCGCGGCTGACACGGAGATTCATGCCGTACACGCCGCAGACAGTGCTCTCCAATTAGCAGGGTTGAAGGTGCCCGCGGCGAAATATCCGCGGCAGGAGGGCAGAAGGTGCTTGGGGCGACCACCACGGTCGCCCCATTCTTCGTTTTCATGGCTCTGTTACATCAGGCTGGTAAACACATCCGGCGGCACGTGCTAGAAGTAACACTGACACGGCACGTCTTCCTTGCAACGGAGGTGTTTAGATGACACGACTCGCGTGGTGGCTGGTGGCGGTGGTTGCGTCGATCGCCTGCTCCTCAACACCGGTGGCGGCGGGCAAATTGAATCTGGCTGTCGATGGACGGGGGCTGGCGATGATTTACGTTCATCCGTCGGTGATGGAACCCGATCGAAATACGCCGGGGAATAAGACCCGCGAGGTCGAAACAGAAACGCAGCGACGCCGGCTGCGGGAATCGGTCAAGGATCTGACTCTGTATCTTGGAACGATGTCGGGGGCACGGGTTGAGGTTCAGACCGCAACGGTTTTGCCCGAGCCGAAGCCAACAGCGGCAATGCCGGTGCAGATCCTGATCGGCGACCTTGCGACGGCCGCGTTTGGCGGGCCAGCCAAACCGTATCCCTTCAAGCAGGGATTTCGCGTCGTCGTTGATATCAAATCAGCGCGGGTTGCGCTGATCGGTGAATCCGACCTGGCGGTGAGCTACGCGATCTACGAAATTCTTGATCGATTCGGCTGCCGATGGTTTATGCCCGGCGAGCGCGGCGAAGTAATTCCGCAGATGAAATCCATCGCTCTGGAAGAGATGGATTTCAGTTCACATCCCGGCACGATCTATCGAGGCATCTGGTACGGGGACGA
>JBBRHH010000356.1:0-6610 GCA_038222915.1 Tepidisphaerales bacterium | reverse complement strand
CAAAGGCCCGCTCCTCTACTGCAAGGACGCCTTCGACGGCCTCCATGTCATGGACCAGATCGCCGGCGGCGCAGTCGCCACCATGACCACCGACCAGCGCGAACGCACCAAACGCAGGAAAGAGCTGCGCGCCAACGCCGTCAAACCCAGCAACGCCGACGCGGCCGACATCGCAAAAATCGCCGCTGATAACCCCGTCCCCGTCCCTCCGTTCTGGGGCCGCCGCGTGGTGAAAGACATCCCCCTCGGCCACATCTTCCCGTTCATCAACGAGCTCGCCCTCTTCCGAGGCCAGTGGGGCTACAACAAGGGCAAGCTCACCGAAGAAGAATTCGAGCGATCCACCGAAGAAAAAGCCCGCCCCGTCTTCGAAGAACTCCAGCGCCGCGCCATCGCCGAAGGCTTCATCACGCCCAAGGTCGTCTATGGTTACTTCCCCGTCCAACGACAGGGCGATGACCTGATCGTATATCACACCGAAGAATTCATGGGCTGCACCTGCGGCGCGCACCCTTCGCGCACCGAACCCTGCGGCAAACCGCGCGAGCGCATGCGTTTCACCTTCCCAAGGCAGGAAGGCCGCCGCCGCCTTTGCATCTCCGACTTCTACCGCTCCGTCGACAGCGGCCAGTTCGACGTCCTCGGCATCCAGCTCGTAACAGTGGGCGACCGCGCCACCGAACTCGCCGAAGAACTCCGAGCCGCCAACAAATACCAAGACTACCTCTACCTCCACGGCTTCGGCGTCGAATCCGCCGAAGGCCTCGCCGAATTCTGGCACAAACGCATGCGCCAGGAACTGGGCTTCGGAAGCGAAGACGACTCCAGCGTCCGAAAACTCTTCCAACAAAAATACCGAGGCAGCCGCTACAGCTTCGGCTACCCCGCCTGCCCCAACCTCGAAGACCGCGCCAAGATCGTCGACCTCCTAGGCCCAGGCGACATCGAAGTAGCCCTGAGCGAAAACTACATGCTAGTCCCCGAGCAATCGACGGATGCGCTCGTAGTCCACCATCCGCAGGCCAAATATTTCGACGTGTGATCTACCTCTCACGTTAGGAACGGTAATTGTCAGATGACCGACCAGTGAACGCGATATAATCCAGCTATGCCGCTCGGCCCCGACGACACCATCTGCTTCTGCTTCCACGTCCCCCTGCGGAAAATAGAAAACTTCTGCCGCATCGACAAACCCCAGGCCGCCTCCCAAATCTCCGAATGCCTCTCCGCCGGAACCGGCTGCGGATGGTGCGTCCCCATGCTCCGCAAAATCCACGGCCGACTCTGCGGCGAATACCGCCCCGCCTGGCGTCGCGACGACGCCGATGACCTCGACTACCACTCCGCCGAGCGCGACGCCGCCGATAAGGAGCTCGACGCCGACGCCTACCAGGCCGGCCGCGAACGCTACCTCGCCAAAACCAATCGCAAACCACCCACCCCATAACCTTTCACGCCAGGAACCAAATGCCCTCCGTCCTCGCCGCCCAGCTCTACACCCTGCGAGATTTCACCAAAACCCCGGCCGACATCGCCACCACCCTCAACAAAGTCCGCAAGATCGGCTACCAATCCGTCCAGTGCTCCGCCCTCGGCCCCATCGCCCCCAAAGAGCTCGCCAAAATCCTCCACAACGAAGGCCTCACCTGCTGTGCCACCCACGTCCCCTTCGAGCGCCTCCGCGATGAAACCGCCGCCGTCGCCGACGAACACCACATCCTAAACTGCAAATACCCCGCGGCCGGCATGATGCCCAAAACCTACGAGCGCACCGCCGCCGGCTACAAAACCTTCGCCACCGACGCCACCGCCGTAGCCCGAAAACTCGCCGCCCATCGCCTCGTCTTCGGCTACCACAACCACAGCTTCGAGCTCGAAAAATTTCCCAGCGCCACTACCGGCCTCGACATCCTCATCGACAACACCGATCCCATCGTCACCTTCGAAATCGACACCTACTGGATCCAGCACGGCGGCGGCGACCCCGCAGCCTGGATCCGAAAACTCGCCGGCCGAATCCCACTCGTCCACCTCAAAGACATGGCCATCGCCCTCGACCACTCCTCCTCCACATCCGCAAATCCCATCATGGCCGAAGTAGGCGAAGGCAACATGAACTGGCCATCCATCCTCGCCGCCTGCAATGTAGCCGGCGTCGAGTGGTACATCGTCGAACAGGACATCTGCCAGCGCGACCCCTTCGAAAGCCTAGCCAACAGCTTCCGCAACCTGAAAGAAATGGGCGTGCAATAGACACCCTTCACCGACCGGGAAACCACGCCTCAATATGATCCACGCCGCCTCCCGGGCAGGTCACGCGCTGGATCTTCATCCCCATCGGGCTATCGCTGCTGGTCCACTGGCTCTCCGCGGTCCGCGCCGGCTTGATCTGCCGCGCAAGCTCATGAAACGGCTTCCCCTCCGCCTTCGCCTTATCAGATCGCTCCTGCGCCCCGGGCGTATACCGTTGCAGATATCCCAGAAACGAAGTATTGCCCCCATCGCACGTAAACAAAACCGCCCGCACCGCCTGCTTCCCCTGATGATCAAACGGCGTAATCAGATCCGCCCGATCCGCAAACCACGTCAGCCCATCATCCTCCGTATACCAGATCTGCGCCGGCGGCAGCCCCACCTTCGGCGCATTCATCTGCCTGGCGATCACAACACCCGCCAGCATAATCACCAGAACAGCAATAAGCCCCATCAATTTTGGCTTGCGCTGAATTGTTTCCCGAACACTCATGACACACTCCACGCTGCAAAAGAAAAAACTGCAGGAGCATCAATAGTCATATCCTTTGTACATCGCCGGCGTCAGGTCACCTTTCCGAAGCTTCTCAACGTGCCCATCACAGAACAGATAATTCGACATCCCGCCATGCGGATCGCTGTGCAGCGCCCCATACTCCGCCCACATGTTGTAATCCGTTTCACTCAACACGCCCGACGCATCCATCAAATGAATCTTTTGCACCGAGTCCCTCACCGTGCTCGGCTTCACATAACCAAATAGGTTGTAGTTCCCCGAGTTGTCCTTCCCAATCGTCGCATAACTGTAGGTCGTCATCCCCGCGCCCAAGTTCTGACTGTTCCCATAGAGCGTCGGACAAAACAGAAGCGGCGTGGTGTCATAGGAGGGCGCAATATAATGCGGCCAATCCCCACTCTTCGCCGGCATCACCGCCGTCGGCCCAAATTCCTGCCCCGGCACAATCCAGTAGTTAATGATGTAAGGCCACTGGTAATTCCAGTTCCAGCCCCAATCCCCACCGCTCGAAAACGCCCCTTGAAAATTCCACGGTGCCGGCCACCAGTCGCTGTTCAAATCCCCGTAAAGCCTGAACGACGAAGAAATCTGTCGCAGGTTGCTCCCGCATTTGATCGCATTCGCCTGCTCCCGCGCCCGCCCAAGAGCCGGCAGCAACAGGCTGAGCAGCAGCGCAATAATCCCAATCACCACCAGCAGCTCAACCAGCGTAAACCCAAGTCTGCCTCCTCGTCGCGTCATGGGTGTCTCCTCTTGATGAGGCAGAATTGTAACGCGCATCGCCATTGGCGAAAACGCTCAATTCCACACCGGAGTTACGATATCGAAGCGAAGGCTGTTCGCTCGCAAATCTACTTCTCGCCCCGCACCTGCCGCCGCAGCGCATCCCGCTCCGCCGTCAGCCCCACAACCGCCGCCCGCGCCTCCACCAGATCCGCCTTCGTCCGCGCCAGTTCCGTCTCCAGCTGCGTAATCCGATCCGTCGAAGGCTGCGTCGCCGCCGCTGTCATCGCCTTGGCCTTCTGCTCCGCCAGCGCATTGATCCGCACTTCGTTGTTCGTCGTCTGCTTCGCACGCTCCGCCTCGCGCGCTGCATCCCGCGCCGCGTTCCCCTCGCGCACTTCATTCACAATCTTCCCCGGATCAGGCCCCGACTGACCGCCCGCCACCAGCGGAATCATCGCCACACCAATCAACGCCGACCAGATCGCCACTCTCTTGGAGTTCATGGGAAACCTTTCAATAGCGCAGTTCGCAGAAGGATACCTCGCCCCGCCCACTTCATCCACAAAATCACTTCTTGTCCATGTTCTTCTTCAACTCCGCCGGATCCAGATCCACCTTCGCCCCCTCCTTCGGCACCTCCACATGCGCCGACCACAAAATCGCGTTTGTCACCAGCCGCCGGTAATTCTCATCCCCCCAGTTCTGATGAAAATGCCCGCCCGTAAATCCAAACGACCGCCCATGCGCATCCCCGGGCCTCTCAAACGCCCATGCCATCGTCTCAATCCGACCCGGATGCGCCTTCGCATCAGGCGTCCCCCGCGTCCCGTCCGGCGGCGCATCCCGCAAAAGCTCCGTCACCCCCGTCTTATCCTCCGCCCAACGCATGTTGTAATACCACTCATCCTGTATCGAAAATGGCTTCACCCCGCGTGTAATCGCATGCTCAGGCAGCTCTTTATAATTCGCCTTCCACGTCGGGTTGATCGAATACCCCGTCTCGTAATACCCCGCCAGCCATTTCAAAATCCGATCTCCCGCCTCCGGCCCCTTCGGATACTCCACCGCATAATGCAGATTCACAAACCCCACACCCTTGTCGATGTACGTCTGCATCAAATCCATATGCCCCTTGCGCAGCAGCGGATGCCCGCCGCCCCCATCCATGTAAAACACAATCGCCTTCGCGTTCTCAAAAATCTTCTCGTTCTTAGGCCACCCATCCCGCGCCATCACCGGAAACACCCCCGGCGTCTCCTGCAGCAATTTCATCAAAATCGCCGACCCCGCAAAAAACTCATGCTCCCCCGGCCCATGGCTCTTCGACCCCGCCACCAGCACAATCTTCGTCAGCTTCGTATCATCCGTATCCACCTCCAGCGGCACCTTAGACTGGTCAAAAGGATCAACAGCAGCTTTGTCCTCCGCCCGAACCACCGGCGCTGCAATCATCAGCACGGCAGCAAGAATTCCAATCAACCGTAATCCAGCCATCGTCGTTCCTCCTGAAAAGCCAACCCCAATACTACCTGCTCCATCCTGAAGGAGCGACAGCGACAGAAGGATCTACGCCCAACGAAAAACAACCCACCCAGGTCACAAACCTAAAATCCCCAAGTTTGAATTGAATTCTTCGTGGACCTTCGTGGACCACCTCTTCCATAACCGCCCCAGGATTTCCATGCTACAATCCCCACAAATGTCCTTCCGCCTCGCAAACCTCAACCTCGCCACCAACCTTTTCCTGGCCCCCATCGCCGGCTACTGCGACCTCGCCTTCCGCCTCATCCCCCGTAGCTGCGGCGGCGTCGGCCTCGCCTCCACCGACCTCCTCTGCCCCGAAGGCGTCCTCCGCGAAACCAAACGCTCCATGGAGCTCGCCGAGACCTGCGCCGAAGATTCCCCCCTCTGCATGCAGCTCTACGGCGGCGACGTCGACCGCCTCTGCGAAGCCGCCCAATGGGCCGAAGACCGCGGCGCGCACGTCGTCGACATCAACATGGGCTGCCCCGTCGACAAAATCACCAAGCGCGACGGCGGCAGCAAGCTCCTCTGCAACCCCGACAAAACCCTCCGCATGGTCGAGCGCGTCAAGGCCACCCTCCGCAACATCCCCCTCACCGCCAAGCTCCGCCTCGGCTGGGATGAATCCAGCATCGTCGCCCCCGCCCTCGCCCGCCGCCTCGAAAACGCCGGCGTCTCCCTCATCACCATCCACGGCCGCACCGCCGCCCAGCGCTTCTCCGGCCAGGCCTCCCTCGACGGCATCGCCCAGGTCGTCGCCGCCGTCAGCCAGATCCCCGTCATGGGCAACGGCGACATCCGCACCCCCCACGACGCCAGACGCATGATCGACATCACCAAATGCGCCGGCGTAATGATCGGCCGAGGCGCACTCTCCATGCCCTGGATCTTCCGCGACACCCACAGCCTCCTCACCACCGGCACCATCCCACAGCCTCCCACCATCGAACAAAAGTGCGCCCTGATGAGCAGCCACTTCCACAACATCATCCGCCTTCGCAACGAGCACATAGCCGTACTCGAATTCCGCAAACGCATAAGCTGGTACGCCAAACAAATGAACCCCTGCCGAGTCTTACGCGAAGACATCCGCCTCATGAACACCGCCCACGAATTCGACGAAGCAGTAAAGCGCTTCCTCGAATGGCGCGCCAAACCCCGCAACAGCCACGAAGAACCCGAACTCCTCGAAGTCGCGTAATTCTTAACGACCCAAGGGTGTACCCGCCCACCGTCCCAATTTTCACCCCCAACGCAAACCATAATCGCGCCCAAAGAGCCACAAAACGGGAGACCAAATGGATCACCCCATTCTTCAATTCTACGTCCCTGGACTTGATGTTGATTGGTTTGCGGCAGACAAATCGCAAGCTGTCGGCTATTTCACCTCCGACGGCTGCGCATTGGTTCCCAAAAAGGGACCGTCAAGCAAAGCAATTGGCTTTGTACGCGACTATTTCATGACGCTGCCTATTGTCGGGATCCCTACGATTCACACGTACGGCGAACAAGTCTCCGCGATCGGGGCTCCGCTACTGGAAACACTGAGCGACTGACAAAAACGGAAAAGGGGACATTCATAAATATTGA
>JBBRHH010000355.1:0-6611 GCA_038222915.1 Tepidisphaerales bacterium | reverse complement strand
GGGTTGCTTGATTTGGTGGGGATTTCGGACTTGCCGGCCAAGATCGACAAGGTGCTGAACAACGTGGGGGATTGGGTGCGCGGGAAGATTCAGACGCTGGTTTCAGCGATAGCGGCACCGGTTAAGAAGTTGTTGGGCAGCGATGAGCAGAGTGACGATGCGACGCCGCCGATGATCGGGGAAGACGGCACGACCCTCTACTGGTTTGAGAAGGACAAGGACAGTGATGACTGGTACCTGATGGAGAAGGCCAGTCCAAAGAAGCGAATCTGGCAAGCAGATGCTAAGGCCAAGCAGGACGCGAAGGCGGTGAGAGATGCGGTAAAGGGTGTTGCCAGCACGCAAAAGAAGGGCAAATCCTCGCCGGAAGCCGCGAAGCTTGCGCGCCATCTAAAAGAACTTAAAGCAGACGTGGCCAACGGGAATGCGAAGGTGGGCTCTGGGAAAAATTCCGTTTTCGCAGCGATTGGGACGGTATACAAAGCGACGGGTTCATTGCCCAAAGGCTTTAGTGCAATATTTGTGCTCTCGAGGCACGGCGAGAATAAACCGCGGCCTCGCGGGTATGAGTCGCATCACGGTGTGTGGGACGCGTGGGCGCAAGTTCATGTGAGAAATTACACTAGTGGATCGGCTCCATCAATATTGATGGGAATCGAAAACCATAATGCGACGCGCATAGTCTTCAATCAGTTTTTACAGAACGCTCCGAAGTTGTCCACCGGAGGTATCGACTGGGCTAGCATCAGTGAAGCTACGGCGAGAAAATGGAGCGAGCGAATGTTCGAAGCCGCGCGAGTGCCCATTGAGGCTCGTACTGCGTACTACCGAGAATTTGGCGATTATCGGAAAGTTCGATCTAACGAGGAGCAATGACCATGACCATCGATCCCATATACGTCCTCTCAAAGAGGGATCTCGCTTCATTTTATGGAGATTTCTACGCGCGCAGCGCCCGTGCAAAAATTAATGATAAAAAACTTTCACGCGATCTTGTACCGCTACTTCCTTATGCGGAATTTTGGGGACAAGGCGATGACGTGCTCCGGTCCGAGATGATTAACGATGCGCCACCGTTGGTGCGGCAAAATCTAGCGATGGCGGTGCGGCAGCATCTTAAACCGCTGGAATCATGGCTCACCGCCTCGAGTCCGACCCGCCCGAGCAAGGAGTACTTTGCATTTACGAACCTAATAATGGCGTTTCATGATCCAAGAATCGCTGGGACATATTAGGTTCTGTCTGACGACCCAAGAATACGCAAATTACGGTTGCATGACACCGACTTTCGCGAAGGCGAGAAAGCTGGCGCCGAGCTTCTCATATCGTGTTCCCAATGTTCGAGGCGGCGTCCAATTTGGCGCTCGTGGCGATCAACCCTGGGACATTCTTAACTTCGCGGACTTCTGTGGCGAGCAGGAAAAGGGGACATTCATAATAAGTGCAAATCCTTCCTCTCCGGAGCCTTCTTCGGGCGGCCTGGCGATCGGAGGGTGAAGGCAAGATCGAGGCGATCTGCGGTGCGACGGATCCAGGCATCCGAGCCGTACGGGCGGCCGCGTTTGACGCTGGTGCGGAGTTGTTCCAGTTCCGTGTCGGGCAGTTTCGCCTGCAAAAGATCATTCCAGTTTCGCGGGCGGTGCACGGGCCAGCCGCATAGAAGCTTTCGGCCGTCGGCGGTTTGCCGCATGGCGTCGCTGCACCAGGGCCAGTCGCCGGGTCTGGGGCAGAGCGCGGCACGCAGGGCATTGGCCTCAACGTAACGCAGCAGCGTGAGCAGGTGGCCGTCGTCCTGCACGGGGAAGCTTTTGTAGCGGCCCTGGTAGAGATGGCCGGGCGGGGAATGGTAGTGGGCGTGGTGTCGGCGGACGTGGGCGGTGCACAGCCAGCGCATGAACTTCGCGAGATCGGATTCGTGGCGCGGGCGCAGCACCAGATGCCAGTGGTTGGGCATGAGGCATAGGCCCAGGATGTCCACTTCGGCTTGTTTGCGGGCCAAGTGAAGGAGTTGGACGAAGGCGTCGAAGTCGGCGGGCTTGTGGAAGATGCGCATGCGGCCGTTGCCGCGGTTGAGGACGTGGTAGATCGTGCCAGCCTCGACGGCGCGGGCGGTTCTGGGCATGGCTGCAGCGTACCCGAGGGCGGGGTAGGAATCAATATTATGTATGTCCCCTTTTATTCTTTCAAGTGGATAACTCGAAAAAATCCGCGGATTTTCAGATTTTTTCTTCGCCGGCATCAGGGCCGCGCGATCGCGCAGCCGGAGAGAAGTTTCACCAGGTCGGCGCTGGTGATGGCCAGCGATTTATCTCCGACGGTGGTGGAGGCGGGAAACTGAAATGTCCCTCTCTCCAGCCGCTTGTAGTAGATGGCCAGGCCGTCGCGATCCCACCAGAGAATCTTCACGCGCTCGGCGGAGCGATTGCGGAAGACGAACATGCTGCCGCAGAGCGGATCGTGGCCAAGGAATGCCCGCACCACCTCGGCCAGCCCGTCGAAGCTCTTGCGCATGTCAACCGGCGACATCGCCACCCAGACTTGAACATTGGCGGTGATCATGCCACCCCCTCAATCGCGCGAACGAGGCGGGCGATCTGGTCGATCGGCATCGACGCCGGAAACGTCAGCTCACGTCCGCCGACGAGCGACAGCCGGATCGGATCGACAGCGCCAGTTGGCGGCTCAACGACAAGCTTGGCAAAAGCGACACCCTTGGCGACGCGTGGTCGTCTGGGTCGCTTTGTCTCGACCGGCGAAAGTCCCAGCCTCGCGCGCCACCAGTAGAACGAGTGTTCATGGCATCCATTCTCCCGGCACCATGACCGGATCGTCTGTCCACTGGCCTGCTGATCGCCAATTCTTTCGCGCCAGGTCTGGGCCGTGGTATTCTTCGCCAATGCAACCATGCGATACCTCCAAGTTGGAGGCATGGTGGCGAGTTACGCCGCCGGCGCGAAGGTGTGGTTGGTCGAACGCACACAAGGATCCTGAGTGGGCGCGGGCTTTTCGGCGTTTTGATGTGATCAGCCCGTGGAATGTCGGGAATGTCAGTGAGGTGGAGGGGAAGAAGCAGGCGGCGACGGATTCGTGGAGGCCGGATATGGCGGAGGCGAAGAAGGCGGGGATGGGGTATTTGCCGGTGATTTATCCGGGGTTCAGTTGGACGAATTTGAAGGGAAAGGGCGGGGCGGGGGCGACGATTCCGCGGCAGGGTGGGGAGTTTTTCTGGAGGCAGTTTGCTACGGCGGCGGATCTGGGTGTGGATATGGCGTATGTGGCGATGTTTGATGAGGTGGATGAGGGGACGGCGATTTTCAAGGTGACGAATTCTCCGCCGAGGGAGGCGAAGTTTGTGACGTATGAGGGGCTGCCTTCGGATTGGTATTTGCGATTGGCCGGCGAGGGGGCGAAGTTGATTCGGAGCGGGAAGAAGGGGCAGGCGGCGATCCCGATCAAGCCGTAGGGGGAACGGTCGGATCATTTTGCGGCTCCACGCGGCGCAGCTGGACGATTCTTTCCAGCTTGAAGGTGCGGCGTTCCTCGCGCATGCGGCAGTGGGCGACGAGGAGGAGCTCGCCGCGGAACTTTCTCACGTGGAGGGGCTCGATGATGCGCTGGGTTCGGGCGGAACGCGCGTCGAGGTATTCCATCATGACCGGTTTGCGCATCTCTAGTGCTTCTTCGAGTTCGAGCGGCAGGAGGTCTGGGCCGGCGCAGCGTTTCAGGTCGATGGTTCCGCCTTGTTCCTGGAGGACGTCGCAGAGGCAGCCGTCCCAGCCGGGTGAGGCCTGCATGAAGACGTCGAAGACGGCGGCGGTGGTTTCGGCATCGGCGAGGGCGCGGTGCGCGGCGGTGGGTTGGATGCCGAGCCGACGGGCGAGCGTGCCGAGGGAATTGCCGCCTCGGCCGAACCTTTTGCGGGCGATGCGGACGGTGTCGAGGACGGGGGCTGCGCCGAGCGTTTCGGAGAGGTCGACGCCGGCGCGGCGGAATTCCTTGTGGAGGAAGGAGAGGTCGAAGCGGATGTTGTGGCCCATGATGGCTGCGCCCTGCAGCAGCGGGAGGATGGCGTCGAGGCATTGGGCGAAGCGGGGTTGGCCGTTGACCATGTCCTGGGTGATGCCGGTGAGGACGCTGACGCCGGGGTTGATGGAGCGGATAGGGTCGATGAGTTGCTGGTAGCGGGCGACGGGCTGGCCGCCCTCGACGCGGACGATGCCGATTTCGATGACGTGGTGGCCGAGCGCGGCCGAGGCACCGGTGGTTTCAACGTCCACGACGGCGATGGGCAGTTGTCGAATCGGATGCAAAAGGGAGAACATCGCGTCCACCAGCCTCCGTGCTGCGACCGCGCCGTGGAATAATACGGCACATTGTTTTTATATTAACCGATTCCCCGCGTCCCGCCCAATTCTTACATTTCTGTGCCGGTGACGGCGGCTTCAAAGACCATGATGCCGTCGACGATGCCCTGGACGCGACAGGACATGCGTTTGTGGCGCATCCAGAGTCGTTCGGCGATGAGGAGGAGTTTGGCGGGGGGGGCGACCTGACGTCGGAAGCGGACGTCTTCGACGCCGCCAAAGCCGACGAAGCCGGACCAGCCGGCGAATTGTTTGGTGAAGAAGCCGCAGAGTTGGGCGGCGGCTTCGATCATGATGACGCCGGGTAGGAGGGGACGGCCGGGGAGGTGGCCGGGCACCCAGAACTCGTCTTCGGTGACGTTCTTGTAGCCCACGATGCGGCCGGCTTCGGCGTCGGCCCAATTGACACCGTTCAGGTGCTCCATGTCGCCCCGCTGGGGGTTGATAGCGCGAATGGCCTGCTGATCGTACAGGTCGCGTGAGAAGTCAATTTGCGAGATGTCGAACAGCAGCTTGGGCGGCATGGTTGTGGGGGAACGAGGCCAACAGGTTGATCATCAAGGGCAAAAGGCAAAAGGGGATATAGAGACAATCGGCCTGTTGGCAGGCGTCTGGGATCTCCTTTGTGCCTTTTGACCTGTGCGAAGTATGCACGACAGAGCGTGATTACTCGGTCGGGCTCGCGGGGGCGGCGGGGCCACCTTCGCCATCGCGCCCTTCAAGCACTTTCTTGCGAACTTCCTGGGCTGCGGACTTGATGTCCTGCATTTTCTTACGGACGCGGGTGCCGGCGGCCTTATTGCCGCCCTGTGCCTTGGCCACGTCGTCAGCCACTTCTTCAACAAGCTTCTTCAGCGTTTCATACTCGGTCATGTAGGTTCTCCCTGGATTTTCGAAAACAGTGGGGGAAACTCTACTGACAAGCGTTTGGAGTGTCAATTAAAGGTCAGCAAGGGGGATTTGCCTTAGATTTTCGGCAGGCGGGCAAACGGGGTGAGATGGGTCATTTTTCTTTTGGGATGGATAGCCGCGCCAGGGCGATCGGATGCTCGTCGACGGAGATGAATTTTGATGCGCCGACGGTGCTCCAGCTATAGCCTGCGAGGGAGCCGTCGTGAAGGGTGTAGAGGCGGAGGGTGCCTTTGCCGACGCCCTGGCCGAACGATCCGTCGTTGTTGTGACGAGTGTCGGTGGGGCCGTGGCCGGACTTGCTGGAATCGATGACGGTGACGGCCCACTGCTGGGTTTTTTCGATAATGGGTTTGGTGGGATCGCGCTTTTGGGGAGCGGCGGCGATCATCATGACGTGGCCGGTGTCTCCGCCGCCGGGTGCGTATTTGATGAAGATCATGTCGCCGGGGAGGGTGGATTCCAGTTTTACGATGGGTTGGAGGAGAGGCTTGGCGGGGGTGGAGTCGACGGCGTCGTACCAGACGGCGGCGGTGGGGCGTTCGTGGCCGGTCCATTGTTTGAGTTGTGCGCGGGTGAATCCGTAGACGTGTTCGATGAGGAGGTCGAAGAAATCGCTGCAATCGGTGCGGTTGGCGTAGTTGTCGACGCCGGGTGCGCCTTTCCATTTGATGAAGCATTCCTTGTGGGCGTATTCGTTGTCGGCGGGGAGGATCTGGGTGGCGATGGCTTCGGCGGTGGTGAGATGGGCGGGCGATTGGGCGCGGCAGGGCCAGGCCGTTAAAAGGACAACGATCAGCGAAGTAAATCGTTTGTTGAGCATGAGATCAGTGTAACCAGATGGGGCGAAGGGACGCCACCCATTTTGACACGAGTGGAGGGCGTACTATGATCGTTCGGCGGGGTGAAACCTCGCCGAGTTTTTAATCGTCTGCCAAGGGAACCAGCCCGCGCGTGTATAAGCTTTTGCTCATCCTGAAGTATCTCGGCAAGCGCCGCATCGCGTGGGTTTCGCTGGGGGCGGTAACGCTTTGCACGGCGATGGTGCTGATTGTGATCAGCGTGATGGGGGGCTGGCTCAACATGTTTCGTGAGTCCGTTCATAATATGAGCGGGGACATCATCATTCATGGAAAGTCGATCACCGGATTTGGGCAATATCAGGCGATGATCGCGGAAATCAAGAAGTTGAAGGGCGTTAAAGACGCCGCGCCGGTGCTGCACACGTTTGGGCTGATCAATATCATCAATCGGACGCGGAATCCGGTTCAGGTGTACGGGTATCCTGACAACATCGGCAACGTTAACAATTTCAGCAAGACACTTCATCTGAATGGA
>JBBRHH010000354.1:0-6612 GCA_038222915.1 Tepidisphaerales bacterium | reverse complement strand
ATGGATGCCGAGCCAGCCTCACCCAAAGGTATGAGAGGCCTCGTTCACTTGACGGACCCGCGGCGGTCGCGGGGGCGGCCCGCGCACCCGGGCGCGGCCCGCGGGGCCCCGCGGGGGCCGCGCCCCGGCCCGCGCGCCCCGCAGCAGTGGCGGGTGCGGGGGCATCTGATCACGCTGAGATTGACGGGGGCGGAGACGGATGGACAGTTTTCGGTGGTGGAAGTTGAGACGCCGCCGGGTAGGCACGTGCCGCCGCACAGTCATCGCGCGATGGATGAGTTCTTTTATGTGTTGGAGGGGGAGTATGAATTTACGGTAGACGGGGAGACTTCGCGGGCACCGGCGGGGACATTTGTTTTTGTGCCGCGCGGGGTGATGCACGGGTTTGGGAACGTGGGGGCGATTCACGCGAAGCTGGTGGATTTTCACACGCCGGGCGGGTTTGAGAAGTTTTTTGAGGAGTGTGGGGAGGAGTGTGCTGATCCGGCTGTGATGCCGGAGCAGAGGCCGCCGGATATGGCGAGGCTGATGGCAGTTTTTGAGCGGCATGGGATGGATGTGCCGGCGTAACACGTCAGTCGCCTCTTTCCTCCCCTGCTGATCGTCGGTAACCTTTGGGGGATGAGCGACGCTGCGTATCAGAAGTGCATTCATCCTGACTGCGGGGCGACGTATGGGGTGGATGAGGTGCGCACGACTTGTGTGAAGTGCGGGTCGCTGCTGGATATTCTTTACAACTGGTCTCTTTTGCCTGTGCCCAAGAGCCTGAGCTTTTTCGAGCATCGGTGGAATACGAAGGGGACGGAGACGGCCGGGCGGTTGGATTTTTCGGGGGTTTGGCGGTTTCGGGAACTTCTTCCGTTTTATCGCACTGAGGACGACGTGGTGTCGATCGGGGAGGGTCGGACAGCGATGCAGCAGGCCGATCTGGTTGGGCGGCAGATTGGGATGCGGGCGGGGCATTTGATGCTGCAGTATGAGGGGTTGAATCCGAGCGGGAGTTTTAAGGACAACGGGATGACGGCCGCGTTTACACATGCGCGGATGGTGAAGGCGAAGCGGGTGGCTTGTGCGTCGACGGGGAACACGAGCGCTAGTCTTGCGATGTTTGCTTCGCTGGCGGAGATGCAGGGGATTGTGTTTATCGGGACGGGGAAGATTTCGCTGGGGAAACTATCGCAGGCGCTGGATTACGGCGCTTTGACGCTGCAGATCAAGGGGGATTTTGATGCGTGCCTGCGGCGGATCCGGCAGATATCGTCGGATTCAGATCTGGGCATCTATCTGATGAACAGCGTGAATCCGTTCCGGCTGGAAGGCCAGAAGAGCATTATGTATCGGATCCTCGAGACGCTGGACTGGCAGTCTCCGGATTGGGTAATCGTGCCAGGCGGAAATCTGGGCAACTGCTCGGCGTTTGGCAAGGCGTTTATGGAGCTGAAGGAGCTGGGTCTGATTAAGAAGATTCCGCGGCTGGCGGTGATCAATGCTTCGGGGGCCAACACGCTGAACGAGTTGTACACGCGGCGAAATTTGCGTTGGAACGATGGGCGGGTGGACATGGGGGCGATCAACGGGCTTTATGCGGCGATGGATGAGAGCAATTATTATCCGCATACGGTGGCGAGCGCGATTGAGATTTCGAGGCCGGTGAATTTGCCCAAGGCGCTGAGGGCTCTGCATGTGATGAGCGGGGTGGTGCGCGAAGTGAATGATGATGAGATCCTGGAGCACCGGGCAATGGTGGCGCGGTTTGGGTTTGGGTGTGAACCGGCTAGCGCCGCGAGCGTGGCCGGATTGCGGAAGCTGCTGGAAGAGCAGGTGATTTCGCCGAATGAAAAGGTGGTGTGCATTCTCACGGGGCATGAGTTGAAGGACCCAAATGTCACGGTGAAGTATCACACCGGGATCGACATGAAGGCGGTGCAGGATCAGGCACCGCGCTCGGAGCCGCATGGAAGGTATGTGAACCAGCCGATTCAGGTTGCGGACGAGTTGGCGGACATTATTCGGGTGATCACCGGCCATTGAGGAGCATTGCGATGATTGAACTTGCAATCACAGGAGCGGCCGGACGGATGGGGGCGCGGCTGGTGGCGCTGGCGAAGGGGGACGCGGAGTTTTCGCTGGTGGGGGCGATTGAGAGGCCGGAGCACGAGGCGATTGCGCGGGATGCGGGCGAGGTGGCGGGGATTGGGACGATCGGTCTGCCGCTTTCGGTTGAATTGCCGAAGATGCCGGCCGTTTTGATCGACTTTTCATCGCCCGTTTCGATGCGGCACTGGTTGAAGACTTGCCGGGACCGCGAGATAGCCATGGTGGTGGGGACGACGGGGTTGCTGGAGAAGGATCACGAATTGATCGACCGGGCGGCGGCGCATATTCCGATATTGCAGGCACCGAACATGAGCCTTGGGGTGAACCTGTTGTTCAAGATCGCGGGGCAGGTCGCGAAGCTTCTGGGGGATGAATATGACATTGAGATCGTGGAGGCGCATCACCGGTTCAAGAAGGATGCGCCGTCGGGGACGGCGATGGGACTGGCGGATGCAATATTAAAGGCGACCGCGAAGACGCGGGATGATCTGGTCTATGACCGGCATGGCGACGATGTGGTGCGCAAGCCGGGGCAGATTGGGATGCACGCGATGCGGATTGGGGATGAGGTCGGGAAGCACACAGCCTATTTTGCGGCACTGGGGGAGCGGCTGGAATTGACGCACGTGGCCACTAACCGGGATACGTTTGTGAGGGGTGCACTACGGGCAGCGAAGTGGCTGGCGGGCAAGAAGCCTGGACGGTACGGGATGTCGGATGTGCTGGGGCTGTAGAGAACGTCTGGTTATAGGACGAGATAGCGGACGACGAAGAGGGTGGCGGCGTAGCTTGCGGTGAGCACGAAGAGGCCGACACAGAAGTTGATCCGACGGATCAGGTTTGATTCAGGGGTTGCTGTTGCATTTGTCATAACGCCTCCGGCTTTTGCTGATCTTCCCACACAGGAAAGATGCACTGTGCCCCGGCCTCCGGCCAGCGGCAATTCGTCTCGGACATATCAATAAGCGGACCAGATGGTCAGTCTATTCCTTTGATTCGGTTAACACCCGTCGGTTACGGATAAATCTTGGGTACGTAATCGTAAATGCTGTTGTTCAGCGCCTCGAGCATGTGGGCCGCGGGCGAGTCTTCCTTGAGGGGCGCATCGTACAGCGTTTCCCAGGAATCGGTATCGAGGCGGCGCTGTTCGGTTAACGAGTCGACACGGAGCATGCTGCCGGCGGCACTTTCGGGCAAGGGCGTTACCGCTACGAAAAACTTGGTTCGGCGCTCGTACTGCTTGCGCTTGGGGAAGATGCCGTACCACTCGCCGGGATAGGTGCGCCAGCTGGTGCCGAGGGTGCCGTTGGTGTTGTCTTCAACGGTGAAGCCGTAGCTTTGCATGTAGTTGACGACCTGTTTCTGCAGGTCGCCGGGCGGCATGTGGTAGACGCGGGTTGAGGTCGCCCGGCCGTCGCCGCGCTTGCCGTTGTAGGCGCAGCCTTGCGAGCAGATCGTTAACCCGCAGAGGATTATCAGGAGAAACATCCGTGGCCGCATGAAAACACCTCACGACTGATCGCAGGAATATTATGGGACGGGCCGCTTGAATCCGCCGATTGCCGTCCGGGAGGGGAGTTTTACATACTCCACCAGGAACCGCAAGAAGCGTACTACGTGGCACCCGTGCCAGTTTCCTCTTAGGCCAATTATCGGCGGGGGTTGGTGGGTGCCTGAGAAGCTTGAGAGAAAAACTATTGCTCGGCGGCTTCGGCTTCGGTCGGCTCTTCAGTCTCCGTTTCAATTTCAATCTCAGCTTCGGGGGCTGGAGGCGCCTCATCGGCAAGGTGCAGGGAGGCCTGGGCGTAGGTGTTGCGGTGTTCTTCCGGCGCGTTGATGACTTCGAAGTCGTTGGAGTTGGGAACATCCTGCACGAGGACTTTCTTCTCGCGGATGAGTTCCAATAACGCGAGGAAGACGCCGATCATCTCACTGCGGCTTTTTCGTCCTTCGAGGAGCTGGCGGAAACTGATGCGGTCTTCGCGCTTGAGGCGGTCTTCGATGTCGGCGGCGTGGAGATCGATGGGGGTGTCGTCGTAAACGACTTCGTGGAAACGCGGAGCGCGATGGCCAACCTCCTGCATGAGCTGGTTGAACGCGGCGAGGAGGTCCCAGACCTGGACTTCTTCCAGATCAACCGGCGGCGGTTCGTCGCCCTGGCCTTCGAGCTTGGCGGGGATGCGCGGGAAGCGCTGGTTGTGCGTTTCCTGCTGAACTTCGAGGGCGGCGGCGCGGTCCTTGAAACGTTTGTATTCCAGCAGCTTCTGGACGAGCTCGTAGCGCGGATCAGAGAGCTCAGCCATCGCGGAGGGGTCTTCGCTGGTTTCGGCGGGCTGGCGCGGGAGAAGCGTGGCGGACTTGATTTCCATCAGGGTGGCGGCGACGACGAGGAAGTCGCCGGCGATGTTGATGTCGAGGCCGTGCTCGGTGGTCATCTCCTTGAGCATGGCGACGTAGCCCATGTAGGATTCGGTGATACGGGAGATGGGAATGTCGTAAATATCGAGTTCGTCGCGCTTGATCAGGTAGAGGAGCAGATCGAGCGGGCCATTGTAGATGTCGAGTTCGACGCGATAATCAGCGGCCATCGTTTTGCTTTGTAGTGTTAGCGATAAGGGATTCCAAGCCGATCGGCTTCGCCGGGTGTCAGTCCCATCGCGACTCTGACGTTCAAGCTCTTTTCCTGCCCATAGCGCTCAATGAACGCGTCCATGATGATCTCAGACCGCTCGACATTTGGTATGCCGGCCCAATTGTCCCAGACGACGTATACGTGCATGTCATCGTCAACCGCCCCCGGCTCTTCGAGAATGATGGGTTGGACCGCAGTGCTGTTTGAATCGCGCCACTCGACAACCAGGCGTTCCTTAAGGAGTTGCGCTTCGGGCGTTGGCCTTTTGGGCGGCAATTGCTTGACCGGCATAGATCACCTGTGCAGTTGCGGGGATACCTCTCGTAGCCATGTTACATCGCGATAGACGCGCGTTACCTCGTCGGACAAAGCTTGGTCTGGCCTATATCGCATCTCGATCCACCATATCAGATAAATACGACGAACGCGATGCAGAAGCTCACCTGAAAGGGTGGTTGGCAGACGATGTGCGGCTGCGGCACGGCGGGTAAAAAGATAAGAAACCCAAAATGCCAGACTATGAAAATTTTCCGGCTTCATGTGGGGCGCACGGATCTTGAGCCAGTTTTTCGCGGGCGCCAGCCGAGGAGAAATGAGATCGTTGCCCACGGCGCCGTCAAACCGAAAGGAAGCGACTTTGAGCCACATTTCGGCGGCGTAGCCCAGAAGGTAGATCCCTGCGGCCGCATGGCCGGCGGTGGCAAGCTCGACACCCTCCTGATATCGCTCTTCCGCGGCGAGCGAGAAATCGCGCAAGGTCTCGGCTACCGCTTCCAATCTCTGTCGCAGGTACATTGACGCTTGATTTTACGGGACGTGATTTGATAATCCAATTCGTTGCGGGGGAGCTCCGATGCGAAACATCCTTTGCAGGATCGTGATTCGGTATTGAATCTTGCGTCGAGACGCGTAGTAAACGGAGAAAAGATGGCACATGGATGAGCCGATTCAGAAGTTCGCCCGCGGAGTGATTGAGACGGAGGCGCAGGCCGTTGCGTCGGTCGCGCGCGCCATCGATGAATCGTTTGACGAGGCTCTTCGGCTGATCCTGGATTGCAAAGGGGCTGTGCTGACGACAGGCATTGGGAAGGCGGGGCATGTGGCGCGGAAGCTGGCGGCCACTTTTTCGAGTACGGGGACGCCCAGTCATTTTCTATCGCCCACGGATGCGGTGCATGGGGATCTGGGGTCTGTGCGCAAGGGGGATGTGGTGCTTATTTTGTCGGCCAGCGGGGAAAGCGATGAGATTTTGCGGCTGCTGAGCCTTGTAAAGAAACTTGATCATCATGTGATCGCAATGACAGCGACACGTAGCAGCGGACTGGGGCGGTTTGCCGATGTGGTGTTGGCGATGGGGAAGATTGAAGAGGCGTGTCCGCTGGGATTGGCGCCGAGCGCCTCTACGACGGCGATGCTGGCGCTTGGGGATGCGCTGGCGCTTTCGGTGATGAAGCTGCGGAAGTTTACCGCCGACGATTTCGCGCTTTTTCATCCGGCCGGGCAGCTCGGTCGAAAGTTGATTCGCGTGAAAGAGGCGATGACGTTTCGGCTGGGTGAGAATCTGCCGGTGGCGTCGGATAAGCTTTCTGTCGGCGCTGTTTTGCATTCGGTGAGCACGATCAAACGGCGCAGCGGCGCGGTGATCCTGATTAATGATGAAGGGAAGATGACGGGAATCTTCTCGGATTCGGATCTCCGGCGGCTGGTGACGGATGACGATGGGGCGGCGTTGCAGCGGCCAGTGGGTGAAGTGATGACGCGAAATCCGAAACGGGTGAATGGGGAGCAACTGGCAAGCGAGGCGATGGCGATTTTTCGGCAATATCGCATCGACGAATTGCCCGTTGTCGATCAAGATGATCGACCGATCGGATTGATTGACG
>JBBRHH010000353.1:0-6632 GCA_038222915.1 Tepidisphaerales bacterium | reverse complement strand
TTGTTCTGCTGGTAATATTGGCCGGTACTGAGTGGTACCTGCGAAGAAGAAGTAATCTGCTTTGATGATATCTGAATTTTAATCGCTGATTCTTCCAATGACTCAAGTTTCCGCCCAACTTCCCTTCTCCCCTTCGCACGGCTCAGTCGAGACTAAGCTTCACAAAGCGTGGCGTAAGGAACGGCGCTACGTTCATCTTCGTGGCCTGTGCCATCTTGTTGTCTGGGCCATCGCGCTCATCGCCGTCGACTTTGTCGTCGACAAATTCTTCGAACTGCCGCCGTGGGGTCGTCGATCGCTGCTGGGCATTAATCTTGCCATTCTTCTCTGGGTCGGCTGGCATTACTGGTTTCGCCATTTACGCCGCTACGATCCAGTGCGCGTGGCGCTCCAGGTGGAAGGCCGGCATGGCGAACTTCAGAGTCTTCTGGTCTCCTATGTCCAGTTGAAGTCGGGAAGCGGCACAAGCGCCGCCTCGCCGAAACTCATTGAGGCCATGCGCCGCCAGGCGATCACCGTCACCGATCCAATCAATTTCAAAGAGATCATCAGCTACTCCGAACTTCGTGGAATACTGTTCGTCTCCATTGCGGTGCTGATTGCGTCGTGCGCCATGAGCTTGAACTGGTCAAGCTACTTTCGAACGTTGATGTTCCGTCTGCTGAACCCATCGTCCGACATGAAGTACCCCACGCGGACCCATATCCGCCCCCTCGCTGAAAAAGAAATCGTTATCAGGCAGGGCGACAACGTCAATCTGCAGTTCGTCGCCGAAGACCTCGTTCCAAGTGAAGGCACGATCCTCATCAAGCCTGAGGGCGCTAACTGGCAAAAGATTCCAGTTGCCCGCGGCGTGGGCAATTCATATTCGTATGAGGTCGAGAAGGCGTACCAGAGTTTCCATTACTACGCCAGGATCGGCGACACCAAGGAAGACAACGGCGGGGCTTTTTATCATGTGACGGTCGTTGCCCCGCCGCACATCGCCACCGCAACGCTTTTCCTTCACTATCCGGCTTACACCGGCCTTCCCGATCGCGCCATCAATACACTCAACGCTGAAGTGCCTGAAGGCACCCAGGTTCGCCTCAGCCTGCAATGCGATCAGCCGGTCCAATCGGCCCGGATGATCGTCGGCGACACGGCCCGCTCCGCCAGCAGCCAACCAGCTCCAACAACCCGTCCAATGGACATTCAGGGGGGCGGTGCGGAGGCCCGAACGCAGTTCACCGCCCACAAGTCCATGGTCTATCGCTTCCAGTGGACTGACGCCTCCCATGGCAAAGTGTTTGAGTACACTGATGACGTGCGTCATGTGATTCAGGTTGTTCCGGATGCCCCGCCGCAGGTTGAGATCGTCAAGCCGATTGGTGACGACAAGGCCACTGTCCGGCGCAAGCTTGCCCTGACGTATCGTGCCAGTGACGATTATGGGATTCGCCGGGGTTGGATCGTGTTCAATGTGAACGATCAGCCCGAACAGCGTTATCGGCTTCAAGGCTTTGTTGCCGGTTCGGCCCGGTATATCTGGCCGCTCAAGGCTTCCATTCCCGATATAAAGGAAGGCGACGCCATCACTTATTCGCTGGAGGTCGAGGACAACTACCCTGGGCCCGATACCCTGTACTGGCCGTTCCAGAACCTGCTCGGCGATCGGCATCCACATCGAGTCCGATCACAAAATCGTGTCATTTCCGTTGTGAGCATTCCAGAGTATCAGCAGTATATACAAGAGACGTTTGACAAGAGCATGGACGAGGTCAAGCAGGTTTATGAGTCGGAATTGACCTCGGACGACGAAGTGCGATCGATCAAAGGCGAACCGCCCGGCACCGGCTTCCGTCCCGCGACGCAACCGGTCAAGAAACAAGGAGCTACGCCATGAGTCAGAATTCCAAACCCGTCAATCGGAAGTTTCTCAGGTGTGCCCGTATTGCCTGTGCGGCCGGACTGCTCATGCTCGCGGCGTCGCCGGTGCTTGCGATCGACAGCGAAATCCCGACGCGCCTGCTGACCGAAGAGCAGCGCCAGCTTCAGAACAGCCAGCGTCTCGAACAGCAACTGGACAAGCTTGCGGAGACGATTGACGACATCAAAGAGAACGAGCTGTTCGATCAGGCGAATGGCCCGAAGATGATGGCCGTAGGCAAGGTGTTGGAACTGGTTCGTGCGAATCGCGTTCCGCTGGCCGTCGATTTCCTTAAGAAGGCACGGATTGATCTGATCAATTCCAAGGGCCATCTCACCGGCGCGGATCAGGAAATTCAAAACATCCTCAACGATCTGCAGAAGCTACTTTTTGCATACACTTCCAACGCGGTCACCGACAGTCTGCTTGCTGAGCTGCGGGTGATTATCAAGAAACAGACGGAATTGCGCGAGAAGACGGTGGATTGGGGCAAGCAGGTGTTGCAGGGCGCGGCCGACCTGGATGGGAAGGTCCACGATCTGTCTGCCGGGCAGAAAGATATCGATAGCCGCATCGTCGACTTTGGCGTGAAGCTGCATAATGCGGCCGAAGCGGAAGCCGAACCGACTGCCAAGGAACGCCTGACCAAAGGGGACAAGTTCCTGACCGAGAAGAACGCGAAGTCTATTCTGGAACTGGCCGCGACTAACATTGATTCCAAGGAACCAGTGGGTGCGGCGGGGCAGCAGGACAAAGGTCTCGTCGTCCTGAAGGAACTGGAAAAGATTCTGGAGGGTGAAGAGACCGCTGACAAGCCGAACCAGGAACAGATCGACAAGCTGCAGAAGCTGGTGGATGCCCAGAAGAATCTGGAGCAGGAGATCAAGGCCGCCGATCCGGCACAGCTTCCTGATTTGCAGGTGGAGCAGGTGAAGCTGGAGGCGGAGTTGAAGGATGTGCAGGCGCAGGCCGGCACACCCGATCTGAATGAGGCGAAGGCCGACATGCAGGCGGCTGCACAGGCGCTGCAGAATGGGGAGCAGCAGCAGGCGGACAACGCGGCCAACGAAGCGGCCAAGGCGCTGGAGAAGGCCTTGAACCAGGAGGCCGGCCAGCCTGACGCGAATCAGCAGCAGGCGGATGCGGGGCAACCCGAACCCGCCGATCCGGCCGACGCTGGCCAGGAGCCGCCGGATGCCGGTCAGCAGGAAGCAGATGCTGGTCAACACGAGGGACACGAGCCGGGCCAGCCTCACGATGGTCCGCCCCACGACGGCCCGCCACATCCCGGCCAAGGGACGGAGTTGTCTCTCTCGAACAAGACTGGCCCCAAGATCGGGCCGCCGCATCCGGCTCTTCAGAGCACCGACGGTCAGCGCATGTTCGGCAACTCAACGAAGGCCGGTGGGGAAGCGGTTGCGCGGACGCAGGAGAAGATCAACAATTTGGCGAGCCGCGATCGAGGTCCGGTGCTTGAGAACTATGCCCGTGAATTGCCTCCTGAGTACAACACTCTATTGAAAGACTATTACGAAGCGCTGGCAAAGTAAGATCAACATCATGAACCGTTTTCTGAAGACACTTACGCTTGGGGCCGCACTTGCGACCACCTTGCTTGCGCCGCTCTCGCCGGCATTGGCCGAAGAGGGGCGTCGGGTTGGGGTAGCGGAGCTTTCGCCCGAGGCCGAGTCTGCCATTGATAAGGGCCTGCGGTATCTGGCGTCTTCTCAGGCGGAGGATGGATCGTGGGGCAAGTTCAAAACGGGCGAGACGGCTGTGGCGCTGATGGCGTTCATGGTGAAGGGCCACTTTCCCGGCCGTGGGACTTATGGGGCGAAGCTCGATCGCGCTGTAGCCTTTCTGATCAAGCAGGGACAGGAGAAGGGCGGGTTTCTGGGCGGCAATTTGCAGGGCATGTACGAGCATGGGCTGGCTACTCTTGCACTGTCGGAGGTATGGGGAGAATCGGACAATGATCAGCTTCGCGACACGATCAAGAAGGCCGTCGATATTATTCTCAAGGCACAGAATCAGCAGGGGGGTTGGCGGTATGGGCCGCAGCCTTATGACGCTGACATCTCCGCGACGGTGATGCAGATCATGGCGCTTGCGAGTGCACGCGACGCCGGCATTCTTGTTCCGGATGAGACACTCAACCGCGCGGTCAAGTATGTTATCGCCTGCCAGCATCCGCTGGGCGGATTTGCCTATCAGCCCGGCGGCATTCCAGGTTTCGCGCGCACGGCGGCGGGCGTGATGTCTTTGTTCATGACTGGGCAGCGCAATTCGCCTGCGCTTCAGCGCGGCCTGGATTATCTGCAGAAGTACGACGCCACCAAGTTCTCCAACGTCAGCTTCTACTACTACGCACACTACTACGCCATTCAGTGCATGTATCAGTCTGGCGAGGGGTCTTACCAGAAATGGTATCCGTCGATCCGCGACGCGCTGTTGCCGCGGCAGTTGGCCGACGGAAGCTGGAGCGGAAACGATGGCGGGACGTCGCCGGCGTTTGGCACTTCGATCTCGATCCTTGTGCTCGGCGTACCGTACCGGTTCCTGCCGATCTACCAGCGATAACAATCCTGCGCCATGATTCGTACCGCCCGCTACGTTCAACTCGCCTCTTTCGCGTCGCTCTTGCTGGCGACGGTGGTCATTGCGAAACCGCCGGGCCGACCTTCGAAATTTAATCCTGCTGCCCATCTGGCCGCGCCCGCGACGCAAAGCGCGGTGACGCTGGAGCAGGCCCTGGTCGATCTCTCTTCGGGCGAGTGGATCAGCCAGTGGGGGGCGATGGACACACTGACTGCGGTGAAGTCGAAGGCGGCGGTCGAACCGCTGCGGAAGCTGATTGCCGACAAGGCCAGCCCATGGATTCGGGCGCATGCGCTGACCAGTCTCGCCACGATTCTGGGTGAAGAGGCGCTGGTTGATGTGACGCCACTGGCTGGCGAGGACGATCCGCAGATTCGGGCGGCGGCGGTGCAGTCGCTTGGCTTGATCGGGTCGATGAAGGGGAAGGACATTGTTCTGAAGCTGATGACGGACAAGGTTCCGGCGGTGCAGCAGGAGGCGCTGGTTTCGCTGGCGCGGATCGACAAGGCCGCCGCGTGGGATACGCTCCTTCCACACTTCAAGGACGGCGATCCGCTGCAGCCGGCTTCGATTCGCGCGGCGGCCTGGATCGGGAGTGACGAAGCCCGCGCCAAAGTTACGGCGGCGCTGGGCAACCCATACCTTCGCGATGTTGCAACCGAAGCGATCACGGCGGCGCGCGATGCCAAGCTGATCCCCGCGATGATCACCAGTCTGACCGGCGAGAAGGACCGCTACCGGCTCGGCATTTGGGAAAAGGCAATGTTGCGGTTTGATGCCGCTGATTTTACGGCGCCGATGCTCGGGGTGATCAAACAGAATAATCCGAACCTCGTTCGCAGTGCTGTGAAACTGCTTCAGTCCGCGCCCAGCAAGGAAGTATGTGATCAGGTAGCGGGGCAGCTCAAGTCGATCGCGGGCCAAGACCCGCTGGCTCTGCCGCTGGCTTTTGATCTGCTCTCGCGCTTTGATGCCGATGGGTATAAGGACGCCATCATCCCGTTTTTGCATCATGCGACGCCGGATGTGCGGCGGTCGGCGATCGAGGCCATTTCGCGGGCGCGTACGGCCGATCACTTTGCACTGTATCAGGACGAACTGACCGACACCGACAAGACTGTTCGCGCTGCTGCTTACCAGGCGATTCGCCGGGCTACGCAGACTGCGCCCGAGGGTGGGATCGTCAAGTACCTTGCCAAGCCGTTGGAATCGACCGACCGCGAGATGTTTTATCCTGCTCTTGAATTGCTGCGGGATCGGTTGAGCCGCGCTGAGATTACGCCGGCACTGGCGGCGCTGGACAAATTCATTGGCGGTTCGGACAAGGATCTGCGCGAGTTTGCGGCGAAGGCCGTTGCGGGCGTGGCCGACGAGCAGGGGGCGGCGCAGATCGCCCGTGCCCAGGGATTCATTGCGCCGTGGATGGTGATCGGGCCGTTCACTCATGATCCGGCCGACGGCACCAATGGAATCGATACACCGTATCCGCCGGAGGCCAAGGTTGATTTCGACAAGTCGTATCCGGTTGGCGAAGAGCGGCAGGTGACGTGGGCGCTGTTTCTGACGACGCGTCTGGATGGGGCGATCGACTTTACTTATGCGTACCAGCAGGATGAGGTGAAGCGGACGCTTCCGGCCGATCCGAAGATTCATCGCATCGCTTATGCTTGCGTGGACCTGATGTCCGAAGCGGATCAGAAGGTGAACCTTGCGATGGCGGCACAGAGGAGCGGGGCAGTGTGGTTGAATGGTCAGCGTTTGGGCGGGGAGGCCAATGGCAATGTTGAGATTGACTTGCACAAAGGGGCCAACCGTTTGCTGGTCAAAGTGGCGGCGGATGGGACCAAGGATTGGTCGCTGCGTGTGCAGTTGCTGGATAAGGCCGGGCACCGTCCGGCCGGGGTGACCAGCACGATTCCGGCCGCGCCTGCCACTCAACCGGCCGCAACTCAGCCCTGAGTGTTTCATAACCATCCCGCCGAGTTAGCAGCCCGTGGCAAAAGTCGCGCGGGCCAATCTTGCGTCTTTGTCGCGGGCTCTTCGTTGCCGAAACTCCGCGTATTTCCTTCCAATACTCGATCGTTTCGTCGCCTCGATCCCGCAACAAATCCGCTGCGCTTGTCCG
>JBBRHH010000352.1:0-6637 GCA_038222915.1 Tepidisphaerales bacterium | reverse complement strand
GGGTGGCCGTGGGGCAGAGTGATGAATGGTCTTGGAAGGCGCAGACGCCTACCTACTGCTATGACCTGCATGCGACCGTGCTGCACCTGCTTGGGATCGATCATAAGAAGCTCACCTTCCGCAACAATGGCATTGACCGTCGGCTGACGGACGTCCATGGCGAGCTGATCCCGGAGATTCTGGCCTGATTTATTTTGCCGGCTTCACCGACTTTGAGAGCAGGAATGCGATCAGGTTGTTGAAGTCCTCGGCTGGGATCACTTCCGCAAAATTGGACGGCATCAGGGAAGATTTAGATTCTTCGCGCTCTTTGATGTCTTTTTTGGCGACTTTAATTTCCTTGGCGGTTGAATCGACGAAGACCAACTGTTCGCCTTCTTCGCGCTTGAGGAGGCCGGTGACGAGGGTGCTGTCTTTCAGGGTGATGATGGAATAGTGGAAGGCGGGGTCGACGTTGGCGTTGGGGTCGAGGACGTCTTCGACGATGCGGTCGAGGCCGCGTGCGCCGATGCCGTCGAGAGGTGGGCCGACCTGGGCGCCTTTGGCATCGAGTGAGTGGCATGCCGCGCAGTTCTTTGCAAAAACGGGCGCACCGAGTTCGGGAAGAGCGGTCTTGGGGTTGTAGGCGGCGCGATGCTGTTCGAGGACTTTCTGGATCTGCTGATCGACGGGGGCGAGGCCCTTGGTGAGCGTGGCTACGCGGGTGTCGAGGTCCGGAATCCGCGCGGCATTGAGGCGATCGCGGATGGGGCGTTCCTGGAGGAGGCGGGCGGAGAGTTTTCCGGCGGTGATGTTTTCGAGGAGCAGTTCAGCGCACTCTTTATTGCCGGCCATCGGAAGGGCGAGCTTGGTTTGAACGGGATAGGGGGCGACTTTCAAGGACTCGAGGACGGCGTTGCGGGAGGCGGGGGTATTGAACTCGACGAGGGCCTGGGCGAGTTGCTCGCGGAGTGGGGCGGGCTCGGCGGCGTCGGCGAGGCGTTGCGAGACTGCTTCGGAGTTGGCCTGGGCGTTCAGGGCCATGAGGGCGCGGGCGGCCGCGCCGCGTGATTCGAAGGCGGCGCGTTTGTCTTCGAGGATCTTTTTCACCTGTGGCTGAGCGGCGTCGAGCTTGAGCGACTTGGCCATGTCGATGGCGGAGGTTTGTTCCTGGACCTGGCCTTTGTTTTTTGGATCGACGTTGCGGTCGAGCACCTTGCCGGCGATTTCGCCGCCCCAGGCTCGGAGGGAATCGGTCATGGGCCCACCGCGCTGGGCGAAGCCTTCCTGGATGGCCTTGAAGATGGCGAGTTCCTGATTCAGGTCGCCGTTGTCGCGGCCGCGGCCGAACTTGGCGAGGGCGTCGAGGTCGGCGGGTGAGCCGTAACGGGCGATCTGGCGGAGGTAGTTGTTGTCGCCCTGCAGCTTGGAGAGGTTTTTGACGAGGAAGGTGGCGCTGTCGGCGGTGGGGATGGCGGGGCAGACGTTGGCGATGAACTTGACGTCGGCTTCGCTGAGGGAATCCAAGACGGGTTGAGCGAGATTTCCTGCGGGGGAGAGGGTATCGCGCAGGGCGGATCGGACGCCGAAGAGGAGGTGGGTGTCGTCGTTGGGGACTTTGGCGCGGAGGTCGAGGAGTGGGCGGAGATTGGAGAGGTCGGCATGGCGGGCGAGGGCATCGGCCGCGCCGCGTTTGACGAAGGCGTCGCGGTCGTCGAGTGCGGCGATGGCAATATCGTGCTGGACCTTGGTGAGCTTGGGCGTCTCGGCCAATATGCGCATGAGGTGGGCGCGGACGGCGCGCTCGGGATCCTGCGCGGCCTTGGTGAGCATCGCGTCGTCGAGGGCATCGAGGCGTTTGAGCACCCAGAGGCCGTGCACTTTTTGATTGGTTAACGGATATTCCAGAACCGTTGGCTGTGCCGCCGCGCTGCTGGGCACGGGTTCAAATTTCGTACCGATCGCTGCCTTGATGGGATCGACGGCGGCGGCGCCGATGCGATCGGTGAGCTGGTTCATGGCGAGCATGCGGATGGTGATGTTGGGGCTGGCTAGGGCGGCGATCAGAGCATCAACGGTCGCCTTGGAGAGATCGGGGGCGACGGCGGGCTTGGCTTTGCCGTCGGGGCCGCGGTAGACGATGCGCCAGATGCGGCCGCGTTCGCGGTCGCGGCCTGGGTGATTTAAGGCGACTTCGTAGTGGCCGATGATGCGGTTGTAGAAGTCGAGGCAGTAGAGTGCGCCGTCGGGGCCGAGCTGCAGATCGGTGGGACGGAACCAGGGATCGTCACAGGCGAGGAAATCGGGCATCTCGCGGGCGAGGCGGGTCGAGCCGTGGTCTTCGAGCTTGTCGCGGTTGATGCGGCAGGTGACGGGATTGCCGACAAAGGTGTTGCCCCAGTATTCCTGCGGCCAGGTGGAGTCGGCGTAATAGACCATGCCGGCGATGGCGGTGGAGCCGTGGAGGTGGCTCATCATGGCGGGGGCTTCGCCCATGCCGTCGGTGGGGCGGCCGAAGTGGGGGTAGTAGCCGCCGCGCTGGACCTGGGCGATGGGGACGCTGGAGCAATCGGAGACGTACATATTGCCGAGCGGGTCGAAGGCGATGCCCCATGGGTTGGGCATGCCACTGCTCCAGACGTCGATGTGCGAGCCGTCGAGGGTCATGCGATAGGTGTGACCCGAATCCATGTGGGCGGTTGAGCCGTCGCTGGCCTTGATGGTGGAGATATTGTTGAAGCCGTAGCAGTTGTAGAGCCAGCCATCGAAGCCGCGGGTGAAGTGGTTGGTGAGGCCGTGGGTGTCGCGGTCGTAGCTGAAGGGCCCGAGGAGGAGATCCTTCTTATCGGAGTGGCCGGTGCCCTGGGTATCGTGGAAGAAGTAGATGTTGGGGATGCTGAAGCCGATGCAGCCGTCTTTGTAGGGGTAGACGCCCATGGGAATATTCAGGCCATCGGCGAAGGTGGTGATCTTTTTGGCTTTGCCGGTTTCGAAGTCGAGATCGATGATTTTGATCGCGTCGCGGGCCTTGTCGCCGGGTTTGGCGGGGAAGGGATATTCGCGGGTCTGGGTGACCCACATGCGGCCGGCGGCGTCGAAGGCGAGGTTGAGAGGTTTGTCGATTTCCGGATCGGCCGCGACGAGTTGGATTTCGAAGCCGGGGGGGAGGTGGAAGGTCTGGATTTCATCTTCGGGCGCGAGGGCGGCGGTGGTGCGGATGTTTTGATTGAATTCCTGGGGAGAGGGGGGCTTGGGGGGCGCGGCGAGGCTGAGTGAGGCGGAGGCGATCGTCGCGAGTGCAGCGGCGAGCAAGGAAGCGTGTCGGCGGGCGGTGGTGTGGCTCAATCTAGATCCTCCAAGGTTGTTGAGACTGAATGCTACCGGCAGATACCGGCCGATTCGAGGGGGTGTTGCGGGGGCGCCGAAAGCGACGAAGCGGCTGAGCGACGAAGCGACGGAGGGGAAGAAGATGCGCGAAGGCGTTGAGGCACGCAGGCACGAAGGGATGGAAGCGCCGTTGGCGGGTGATTTTTTTGCGCGCGAGTGCGCAAAATCGGGTTGGGTGTCGGTTTGGTCGAGGCGGTTTTTCACAAGTTCTTGTTTGGACGATGGTTGGGATGAGGCGGGGGTGGCGGTGGGTCGTTTTAAACCGACCACTAACCGACCACCAACCGACCTGTAACCGACCACCAATCGACCATCAACCGACCTGTGACCGACTAGCAAACGACCACTAACCGACCAGCAACCGACGTGGGGGGCGGATGCTGATTTCAGAGTGCAGAAGGCGGAATGACGGAAGGAGATCCGGGGTTGGTGGAGGGGTGGCGCGGTCACGGCTAGATCCTTCAGTCGCTGTCGCTCCATCAGGATGAATGTGTTTGGGCATGCGGACATCTTGGGTGGGGAATTCAAGTGTTGGTGCGGTGGATGTTTGTGGTTGAGCCGAAGTTTTTTGGCGCGAAAAAACCGACCCCAAAGCGACATAAAACCGGCCCTGAAACGTCCCTCAAACGGCGCTGAACCGACATAGAACCGACCGTTTTTAACCCCGTACCGACATAAAAGCGAGGGGGTGATTGAGACTTGAAACTGGAGGCTGGAAACTTGAGTAGCAGAAGAGGGGACTCACGGCCGAGACGTTGAGGAAAGCGCGGAGAGGGGGTTTTAGCCGCTTGCGTAAAGTGCTGGGCGATTGATCGCATGTTTCCCTCCTTGCGTGTGTGGGTCGGTCGGGTTTTGTTACCGTACATTAACCTATCATGGGTGGGTTGTGAGGTCAATGGAAATCTTTGATATGGTGGGAGAATTTTTGGAAGGTGCTTACACTGAAGGACCCTGCATGAAAGCGATGTTGCGCGGGAAGGTTGATTCTGGAAGTATCTACGTCGTCCTTTGAAATTGGCCCGCCGCGACATTGGATTTGGGCGTCGCCTCGCTGCGCGAGGCCGGAGTGCTTCAGGACTTCGCTGCGCTTCGGTCGCGAGTACGCGACAATGCTGCCGCATTTCCTTACGCTTCCTGACGCGAGGGCTGACCCGTTGCGTACTCGGGGGATCGGCTTGCGCGATCAGCGATCAGCGATCAGCGATCAGCGATCAGAAGGGGATGATGGACGTCGTCCATTTTCGGGGGCCGCATGGTGTCCCTCCTTGCTCGTGGGCTGCCGAGGTTTATTTGCCGTACATTGCCCTATTATGCCAGGGTAAAGGGGTAAATGGAAATCTTTGGTTTTGGGGAAGTTGTTTTGGTTGGGGCGGGAGGGCGGTGAGGCCGGGGGTGAATTTCTGAGTTGGTGCTGGAGTGGTGGTGACGAGCGACTTGCGGGGGCGTTTTGTGCGTTGCGAGGTACATGGTAGCTGAAGCTACCACGCCGCGCGAGGCCGGGTTGGCCTCGGCTTTCATGGCGGGGGAGGTCCGGGAGAATGCGATTATTTTCCAGTTAAAGGTTCGCGTCACCTTTAGTTATGCCCAAGGCAACGCCCGACGGCGCAACCACCGGCTTCCTCTACGACTTTAAGCGTCTGTTGCAGGAGACCGACGGCAGTGGCACGATCGAGACCACCTATACGACCACCTCGGATGATGAGTACGGCGACCTGCTCAGCGAAGGGGATGACTCCAGCGAGACTTATCACCAGTTCGACGCCCAGTGGTCCACCAATGCCCTGCTGGACGATGCGGGACATGTGCAGAACCAGTTCAAGTACATGGCCTTTGGGCTGGCGGCCAGTTCAGCGGCGCAGGGGTGGGCCAATCTCTCGGTGGACGTCTGGGCGGCGATGGACGTCGACGCCTGGGCCAACCTGCCGGTCAACCCCGCCACCACGTTCAGCGCCGGCGGCCAGAAGCAGTATTACTTGGACGCCGAGACCCAGCTTTACCTGCTGGGCGGCGGCACCGACGGGCGGTATTACGACCCGGCGATTGGCCGGTTCATCAGCGAAGACCCCATCCGCTTCGCAGCCGGGGATGCCAACCTCTTCCGCTATGTGGGCAACAACCCCATCAACCGCATCGATCCCAGCGGCAAGGTGGATTCGCCCGAGGATCTTGCCAAGGGCCGGCAGTGGCACATCGAGCAGGCGGTGATCGCCCTGCGTAATGAACGCAATGAGGAGGAGGAATATCGGAAGACCAAGGACGCACGGCATCTGGAGTGGGCCAAGGGATACGGCCTGACCGTGCGTCAGGAGACCGACTATGCAGTGCTTCTGCAGTCGAAGCTGGACAAGGCGCCCACGGAGGGACAGGCGTTCTGGGAGGGATTCAAGGACGGGGCCACCAACGCCGCCGGCCAGTACGTCAAGGGCGTGGTGCAGGTGGGGCAATGGGCGCTGGATGGCGTGGAGAAGGCCGCCTGGGCGGCGTTCAAGGTGGCGCTGGGTGGGATCAATCCCGAGACGTTCTTAAACACGCTCAAAGACCTTGGCGGCGATGTCGTCAAAATCGCTAAGGCGCTGATCACCAATGGCGATCAGATCTTTGATCGCTTCAAGGCCGGGGCAAAGCAGGGCTTCGCCGACTTCTGCGGAACGGACCCCCAGCAAGCGTGTCCGAATCTCATGGCGCAGTTGCTCGAAGCAGTGGGCGGGTCGAAGGTGGCGGCGATTGCCACCAAGATCGCTGAAAAGGGCTGGGATGCGGTGAAGGATATTGGTGGCGTGCTGCTGGATGCGATGGGGCTGGGCTGGGACGGGGTATTGGGAGCCGTCAGCGCCGGACTGGGCAAAGAAGGACCGGCCGTCGTGGGGTTCGTCATATCGGAAGTTGGCGAGGCGATCGATTCGCCCAAGGGCGTAATCGGCTGGCTGGAGGACAAGGCGCGAGAGGGCTTGGCGGAGTTGAATGACCTGGGCATGAAGTTGTGGGAGCAGGTCAAATCAGGCTGGCTGATCGATCTAGCGAAGGCCGCTGCACTGGCGACGGTGCGGCTGCTTGCAAAGCTGATCCCAGGCGGCGGCTGGGCGGTTGCGATCTACGACGCCATCACGTTCATCATTGGGGAGATCAAGCGGCTTGGGGATCTGATTGTCTCTGCCAAGGAAGCGTTGCTGGAGGCGATCCATGGCGGGGATGTCGGTAACATCGCCAGGAAGGTGACTTCGGGGCTCAAGACGGGGTTGAAGGCCGTCGTGGTGGGGTTGCTTGATTTGGT
>JBBRHH010000351.1:0-6648 GCA_038222915.1 Tepidisphaerales bacterium | reverse complement strand
CTGACCCGGCCGATCATCAGCGTGCGGGTCAGATCGCTGCAATATCCTTTAACGACTGCTCCCCAGTCAAACAGCAAGGGTGCATCGCGCAATACAAGTGTTTCATTGGGCCGATAGTGCGGCAGCGAGCTGTTGCTGCCGGCCGCCACGATCGGCGGAAAACTACTGTCCGACGCCCCGCGCGAACGCAGTTCAAAAATCATCAGCCCGGCCAGATAATTCTCCGAAACCCCCGCCTTGATCTCGCTCCGCACGGCATTGAATGCTTCTTCGGCCACCGCCACCGATTTGCGGATCAGGTCGACTTCGTGATCGTCCTTCACCTTACGGATGTTGGTCATCACGTTTTCCATGCCGACCAACTCGACCCGCAGCTTCTTTTCCGACAGCGCCGTCTCCAGCGCCTTCATCTGTCCAACCGTCGCAAAATTGGCCTCGAAACCAATCCGTTTTACTTTCGCCTGGCCTAGGGCGTCGACCAGCGCATCCGCCATCTTGGCCTCGCGCATGACGACCTTCACCCACGCCGCTTCCAGCTCGGCCTGTTCCTTGTAGCGAAAGTCCGTGACAAGAAAGAAGTCCTTGGCGGTGATCAGGCCAATGGAGTCGTCGCCGGTGAAGTTTGTGAGATAAGCCAAGTCAGGCGTATGAGTTAGCAACATGCCGTCGAGTTCCAGACTCTTCATGGCTTCGCGCACGGCCTTCTGGCGGACTTTGAGATAGGCTTTGGCTCGAGTTACTGCGGCAATCATATGAAAAAGCCGCCTGAGGCGGCATATTCCTTTCGCGTCCTGAAAGCGTGGCGAAGTATAGACCGGGCGAATTGTGTGTCAACGCTGGCGGACGGGCGGCGATGAGAGCAAAGCAGCCCGGCCAATAGATGACCGGGCTGCGATGAAATTTCGTTCAAAAGGAAAACCCTTAGGCGGAGAAACTGCTCCCACACCCGCAGCTGCTCGTGGCGTTGGGGTTTTTGAACACAAAACCCTTGCCCATGATCTCGTCCTTGAAGTCGATCTCGGTACCGTCAAGGTACAAGAGCGACTTCATATCAACGAGAATCTTGACACCATTCGACTCAAGCTCTTCATCCTGCTCGGTTGGCGGTTCTTCCACCAGATCGAGCATATAACTGAAACCACTGCAGCCGCCGCCCTTTACGCCGACGCGCAAACGCGTCTGATCTTCTGGGAGACCCTGCTCCTTGATGATGCCTTTGATCTCGCCAGCGGCCTTTTCGGATAGCAAAATTGCCATATGTAAAACTCCTTGGTCCCTATTTATACGCACAGCATGCCCACTCGTTCAAGTGGCATCAGGCATTTCTATTCATTCGGCGAAAGGCGATGCCTTTGCAATATTATCGGCACACTGCGATAGTAACTGAGTAATTGCGTCCATTGTATTTTGCACCAAGGAGAAGAAATGCGCGACTTGCCCGCGACTCGTCGCAGCGCACGTCGGACGATCAACCCCCATCCAACGCCGTTCTGGGTTGAGTTGCTTGAAAGCCGCCAGCTCCTCACCGCCGCCCCGACCCTCTCTGTCACACCGAAGGTCGTGACCGCGACGGAAGGCCAAACCACCAACTCAGTCATCGCTTCCTTCACCTGCACCAACACGACTCTGCCAGCTTCCAGCTTCTATGCGGATGTCGACTGGGGCAACGGCTCTCATTCCCCGCCCGGCACCATCGTCGCGGTCGGCGGCGGCAAGTTCAACGTCACCGCCGCTCACCGATACAACGCCCACGGCCAATACGCGCTGGAAGTCTTCATCCACATCAAAAATGGATTCGCCACCACTGCACATTCCACCGCCAGAGTCTCGGACGCTGCTTTGAGTGTCCTGGGTACGAAATTCACTCTCAACGGCGGCCAAGCCAATCCGGTGGTCGTGGCCACTTTCACCGACCCCTTCCCTGATTCGCCGGGCGCAACCGCCCAGATCGACTGGGGTGACGGCTCCGCCAAGAGTGCAGGCACAATCTCCCCCATCACAGGCTCCCCCGGTCAGTTCCGCGTTGGCGGTGCTCACATTTACCTCTCCACCGCCGCGTTTCCCGTCACCGTGACCATTGCCAACCACGGGCAGAACTTCAGCGCCAAATCCACCGCTACTGTCCAGAAAGTCCTCACCGATCTGGCCGTCGTCCCAGGCGACAGTGTCTCAGTCGACTCGGCCAAGCCTGGCGATGCCTACATCATTCCCATTTCAGTGCTCAACAACGGCCAGTTCACCCTCAGCAGCATCAGCCTGGTCGACACCCTTCCGCCCTCTCTCCTTAACGTGACGTTCAAGCCCGACTCGGGAACTTACAATTCCACCACGCACATCTGGTCGGGTTTCACGCTCGCCCCAGGTGCTGACATCGGCATGAACGTCGGCGGCACCATCGACCCGGCCGCCACCGCCGATCTGGTGAACACTGCCGTCGTCGCGCCGCTCGGCGGCATCGTCGACACCAACCTCGCCAACAACACAACCACCCGCACCATCAAGTTACCCGCGACGCCAACGACCGACCTGACGATCAGCGTCGGTGACAGCGCCGGTAGCGGCGCCGGCGCCGGCAAATCAGTCGTCCCCGGCACCCAACATACCTACACCATTACTGTGTCCAACGACGGCCCCGCTGATGTCGTTGGCGCAAAGGTCGCCGACATGCTTCCTGCCGGCATTGCAAGCGATTCATGGACGGCCGTGGCGACAGGCACCAGCGGCGCGAAATTCACCGACAGCGGAACCGGTGACATCAACGAAAGCGTGGACCTGCCCTCCGGCGCAACCATCACCTACACCGTCATGGCCGACATCGCCGCTGACGCCACCAGCAAGCTCGACGACACCGCCACCGTGACAGCGCCCAACACAGTGATCGACACCGATCCCTCCAACAACAGCTCGACCGAAAGTCTCTCCCTCACGCCACTGGCAGACCTGTCGGTTACCAACATGGTGAACAACAATTCGCCCGGTTACGGGCAGCAGGTTTCCTTCACGCAGGTTGTCAAAAACGATGGGCCCAGCGATGCCGTCAACGTTCGTCTGGTTAATGAGTTTTTCGTGGGCGGCCTGATTTACGTCTCCTCAGTGCCAAGTCAGGGCACCTACGACTCTGCACTAGGAGTATGGACGATCGGCAATATGGCGTCGGGTGTCAGCGCCACACTCGACGTCGTCGCCACGGCCCGTGGCACACAAACGGAAAAAGCAACGGGATCGACCGACACAACTGACCCCACTTCTTCCAATAATTCCGCCAGCGCCAGCGTGACGGTACCTATCCCCCCATGATGCCGACAAGAGTCGGCTCACGGGCAAGTGTTAAATGAGGCATGCCGACGCCCCGTATCGGGTCAACGGTTCGCGATGAAGTCTTAATTTTGAGATGATTGTTCTTTCCACACCTACCGAGCCTTTAGGAGAGCAGAAAATGCAGTTTTTCCCCAGTGCCCGCTTCCGCAAGCAGTCTAAACATGTATCGCGCGCGGTCGCGGAAACCCTTGAACCCCGCCGCCTTTTCGCCGCGACGCTATCCGCGGCCCCAAAGATCGTCACCGCCACCGAAGGCCAGACGATCAACCCGGTCATCGCCTCGTTCAGTTGCAGCGATACAAAACTCGGTGCAGCCAGTTTCTTCGCCGACGTCGACTGGGGCAACGGCAGCCATTCGACCGGCGGCACCATCGTCGCTCTGGGCGGCGGGAAGTTCAACGTCACAGGCGGCCATCGCTACGACGCCCACGGCTCATTCAACCTCGATGTCTTTATCCACATCAAGAACGGCTTCGCCACCACGGCCCATTCCAAAGCCAACATCGCCGACGCCGCCTTGAACGTTCAGGGTACCAAGTTCACCATCAACGGCGGCCAGGCCAACCCAGTCGTCGTCGCCACTTTCACCGACCCCTTCCCCGATTCACCGGGCGCTACCGCCCAGATCGACTGGGGCGACGGTGCCGCAAAATCCGCCGGCACCATCACACCCATCGCCGGCTCACCCGGCCAGTTCCGTGTCGGCGGCTCTCACATCTACGCCTCCACCAGCGCGTTCCCGGTCACGGTCACCATCAACAATCACGGCCAAAACTTCGTCGCAAAGTCCACGGCGACTGTGCTTCATGTCTACACAGATATTATCGCAGTCCCCGGCGATTCGGTGAGCCTGGATTCTGCCACCCCCGGCGCGGAATACACCATTCCAGTTTCCGTTCTGAACAACGGCAACTTCACTTTGCACAGCATCAGTTTCGTCGACACCCTCCCGGCCGGTTTTGTCGACGTGCAATTCGAACCGTCCACCGGAACCTACAATTCAACCACCCACGTCTGGTCCGGTTTCGATCTCGCGGCAGGGGACGACATGGGAATGAACCTGAACGGCACGATAGATGCCGCGGCCGCGGGATCGCTCGTCAACACCGCCGTCGTTGGCACGCTCGGAGGCATTGTTGACACCAACCTCGTCAACAACACCACCACCCGGACGATCCAGCTTCCGCCCAAGGCCGACTTGGCCATCGACAACGTCGGCGACGACGATCCGCCGCCCCCCAGTGGCGTCGTCCCCGGCACGCAATACACCTACACCATCGCCGTCACCAACAACGGCCCCAGCGACGTCAAAGGCGCAACGGTTGCCGATACCTTCCCCGACGCCGTTTCAAGCGATTCATGGACGGCCGTGGCGACAGGCACCAGCGGGGCGAAATTCACCGACAGCGGAACCGGCGACATCAACGAGAGCGTTGACCTGCCCTCCGGCGCAACCATCACCTACACCGTCAAGGCCGACATCGCCGCCGATGCCACCGGCAAACTCGACGACACCGCCACGGTGACGGCGCCGAACACCGTGACCGACACCAATCCCGCTAACAATAGCTCGACCGAAAGTCTTTCCCTGACGCCTATGGCGGACCTGTCGATCACCAACGTCGCAAATCGAGATGGGCTCTACGGCAGCACCGTCACTTTTACGGTCACTGTCACGAACAACGGGCCCAGCGACGCACTCAATGTCGCCGCAACTGACGCCCAGCCCGCCGGCCTGAGCTTCTCGTCGGCATCTCCCGACACGGGTTCATACAGCAACCAAACCGGAATCTGGTCGATCGGCAAATTGGTCAGCGGCCATAATGCCAAACTCGACCTTACGTATTTCGTGTACGACAGCGGCCTTTCGTCGACCACCAATTCAGCATCTGTAAAAAGTGACACAACCGACTCCAACGCCGCCAACAATTCCGCCGATAAGATCATCAAGATTACCTATGGCATTTGACTCGCCTGACACCATTTCCCTGGATAATTCTGTCGGCGTCCTCGTCACCGTGCCCCCACGCCATGAGGCCGGCCAAGGTCTGGTCACCCGCAGGTGCCGAGTGCGGCACGCCGAAACTTGACGCCGTACAATAGTGCCTCGACCATGTCTGGCATGAACCAACCGGTCGTCCCCTATGGCCGTCTGCACGCGGCGCGAACGGCGCCGCTGGTCTACGGCCCGCGCACCTTCGCGCAGCGCTGGTACGGCCGAACCGCGCTTTTGCTCCTCTCCGTCGTTCTCCTCTCCCTCGCGTACGCCCCCTTCAATCAGTTTTATCTCGCCTGGATCGCGCTGGTTCCGTGGCTGATTCTCGTAAGCGGATGCCGATCAAAAAAGGTAGTCTTTTTCTGGAGCTGGCTCGGCGGAACCATCTTCTACTTCGCAAACATGTGGTGGCTCTTAAAGGTCACCCCGGCCGGAACCGTCGCGCTCCTCCTCTACATCGCGGCCTACTGGGGCTATGCCGCACTCATCATCCGAGGCTGTGGGCTCCTCCCCAATCCCACCAACCCTCAGCCAAAGCCCGTCACCATCCTCCCTGCTATTTTCCTGATCGCCGCCGTCTGGACCGCCCTCGAATTTCTCCGCGGCTACATCCTCTGGGGCGGCCTCCCGTGGCTCTTCCTCGGCCACAGCCAGACCTCCTTCCTCGCCCTCTGCCAGATCGCCGATTTCTCCGGCCAATTCGGCGTCTCCTTCTTCGTCATGCTCGTCAACGCCTTGATCGCCCTGGCGATCCTTAAGGCCGCTCCGCGCTCCGGCTTTGTCCGCCCCACCATCGTCCTCGCATCAGTCTTCGTCGCGGCCATCGCCTATGGCATCTTCCGCATGAGCCAGAACACCCAGTATGACGGCCCAACGCTCATGGTTGTCCAGTCCAACTTTCCCCAGGACAACAGCGGTGCAAAAGGCGCAAGCCGTGAGGATCTGCTCGCCTTTCATGTGAAGTACACCCGCGCCGCGCTCGCGAACAATCCCAACATCGATCTCGTCGCCTGGTCAGAAACCATGATGCCGGAGTTTAACCAGGAGTGGCATCAACTGTGGCTGGACGCACCGCCCGGCAAAGCCCGCGATGAACGGTTGGCGATGATGGACGCCGCCCGCAACCAGGTAGGCGAGCTTCTGCTCGAACACAACGTCGCCCTCATCACCGGCGGCGAATTCACCGACGTCGAGCGCGATCAGAACAAGGAAATCGTCTTCGACGACAAACACAACGCCCATTTCATGGGCCGAAACAGCACCTACCTCTTTGATCGCAACGGCCGCCTCTCCGGCACGCGCTACGATAAAATCCACCTCGTCCCCTTCGGCGA
>JBBRHH010000350.1:0-6743 GCA_038222915.1 Tepidisphaerales bacterium | reverse complement strand
ACGCGGGCAACGGTCAGGAGGAGGGTGCGGTCTTCCTCGGACATCTGCTCTCCACGACGAACGAAGATGCCGCCGGGCTTGTCGACGAGGGCGGCCTCGGGACTTGCGGCGATCAGGTCCATGATCGAATCCTGGAGGGTCTGTCGATAGACCGAGTCGTCTTCGTTCCAGATGACCAGATCAACGGTCAGGCCTTTCAGCCGCCAGTATGCGTGGGCCTGGACGCATTGGCGGACGATTTCGATCTTGGTTCGATCACGCACGCGGAGGAGGACGATGGGGAGATCGCCGGAGATGCCGTAGCCCCAGAGGCCGGACTGGCCGCGCCGGTTGCGGGCGATGACGCTGGACTTCGCCCGGCGCAGCGCGGAGGAGTAGATGACGGAGCCGGCGAGACGACCATAGGCCTGCGCGTCTGCCTCGGTGGCGTTGAGCTGGCGCAGGAGGATGTGGCTGTGCGTCCAGGCGAGCTCGAAGACGCGATTGGCGAGACTGGCATCGCGGTATTTTTCCATCATGGCGGCGACGCCTTCGCGCGTTTCGGCGACGCCGGTGACGAGGTCGATGCGGACGCTGTGATAGGGCTTGATCCAGATGGTCTGGCGGATGCAGACGACGGGATCGAGAACTGGGCCTTCGCTGTTGGAAAGTTTTGCGCCGGGATCCATGGCGGCGGGGGAGGCGAGTGTCCGGCCGCGGCCGATGAACTTCATCCGGTCGGTTTCGAAGGAGACTTCGCCGATGGTTGCGCCTTGCACGGTCATGAGGTGAACCATCCAGGGCGGCTTTTCCTCGGCCGATCGGGGGCGGCGGGTGCAGAAGATGGCCTGGCGGTTTCGGACCAGCTCGGTCTGGACAAATAAGTTGCTGAAGGAGGCGTGGGCGAGATCCTGACTCTGCTGCGCCAGAACGACCTCGGCGTAGCTGGTGATCTCGATGCTGCGCTGCGTCTCCGAGCGATTGGTGAGGGTGATGCGGCGGAGCTCGATGTCGTCTTCGGGGGAGACGCTGATCTCGGTGTGGGTTTCGATGGCATCGTCGCGGCGACGAAATTCAGCGCGGGCCTGTGTGAAAATCGCTTCGTACAGCTTTCCGGTCTTGAGCGTGGGCTGCCAGGCATTGGACCAGACGGTGCCTGTGTCGACGTCGCGCAGGTAGCAGAACGTTCCCCAGCAGTCGCGGGTCGGATCTTCGCGCCAGCGGGTGACGGCGAGATCGCGCCAGCGGCTGTAGCCGCCGCCGGCGCTGGTGACGACTACATGATAGCGGCCGTTGGAGAGGAGATGGACCTCGGGCGCGGGGCCGGCTGGATCGGTGAAGACGCGCATGGTGCCCTGCTCTTCGGCAGTGGCGCTCTGGCGGACGCCGGCTTCGGTGGCGTGTGGATAGACGGGTGCGCTGGCCTTGGGGACGCGTTCCTGGATGAGCAGATCCGCGGCGCGGAGGATGGGATCGGATTCGAAGCGCTTCTGCATGGGCTGGTCGAGCAGCAGATAGGCGAAAGAGAGCAGGCACATGCCCTGGTGGTGGGCCATGAACTGACGAATGGTGACGCTGGTGACGCCGCGCGGGAGGCGTGTGGGGGTGTAGTCGATGGCTTCGTAGAGGCCGTAGGCGCCAGTTTGCCCTTCGGTATCGAGGCGCTCGATGTTGCGCGTGGCGGCTTCGGGGGCGACCATGAGAGCCATGACGCTGGCGTACGGGGCGACGACGAGGTCTTCGGCGAGGCCGCGCTTGAGGCCCAGACCCGGGACGCCGAACGCGCGGTACTGGTAGTTGGATTGGGCGTCGGTGGTGTTGTGGCCGGATTCGGAAATGCCCCAGGGAACGCCGCGCTGGCGGCCGTAGTTGATCTGCCGGCGCACGACTGCTTTGTAGGTCTGGTCGAGCACGGTGTTCGGATACGTGGGCATGACCAGGAGCGGCATGAGGTATTCGAACATCGAGCCGCTCCAACTGAGGAGGGCGGGGACGCCGCCGGTGTAGGTGAGCATGCGTCCGAGAGCGAACCAGTGGTCCTGACCGAGCTGGCCCTGGGCGATGGTGATGAAGCTGCCGAGGCGTGCTTCGGACGCGAGCAGGTCGTAGAAGCTGCCATCGAGGCGCTGGTCGCGGACGTTGTAGCCGATGGCAAAGAGGTCGCGGGATTTGTCGAACAGGAAGGCGAAGTCCATGTCGGCGAATTCCTGGCAGTCCTGGGCGGCCTGCTCGAGGGCGCGGATGCGGGCCGCCGCGTGCTGGGATGAATCGACGATGGCCTGGCGTAGACGCCCGAGCCATTCGGAGACCTCGACGGCGACGCTGTCCTGGCCGTCGCCGTTGCTTTGGAAGCCCGAGACGATTTCGTCGACGGCGGGAACGACGGTTTGTTGGAGGGCGGCGATTTGGCGCAATGTGGGACCCGCGTCGAGTTGTACCAGCATCTGGCGTACTGTCTCCAGACGGCGTGCTTGTTCGGCGGGGCCGCGTGTCCACATCTCGTGGTTGGTCAGGAACGACGCGCACGCGGCGATCTGCAGGATTTCGTCGCTGTGCTGGCGACAAGTCTTCTGGAACGTTTTGGACCACCAGAGAAATTCCTCATCGGAACCGGCGGCGGCGGTGATTTCAGCGGCGACTTCTGAGAGCCGCGAGAGGAAGGCCACGGAAGCGGTGACGGGTCGCGTACGCGCTTCAAGCTCTTCTTCGAGAGCCTCAATTTTGCGCAGAAGTTCGGCGGAAGCAACGGGGCCTGAACCATCGTCGCCGGGGCGGTGAAGGCCGCGTGCGACGTCGAGCAGAACGCGCAGCGTGTCGCGCAGTCCGGCGAACATGCGGGGAGGGAGGATCGAGGTGTCGGTGAGCCCGATCAGTCCCTGGCGCAAGACGAGAAGATGGCCGGCAAGATTTCCGCTGTCGACCATGGAGACATAGAGGGGAAGCAGGGGCTGTAGATTTCGCGTGTCGTACCAGTTGAAGAAGTGGCCGCGGAAGCGCTCCATCGTGCCCATGGTTCCGAGCGTTTTCTGAGTGCGCTCGAGAAGATCTCCGGCGGTGCAGTAACCAAAGTCGTAGGCGGAAAGATTCGCGAGCAACGCCATGCCGATGTTGGTCGGGCTGGTGCGGTTGGCTATTACCGGAGCGGGATGTTCCTGGAAATTGTCGGGCGGGAGCCAGTTTTCCTCGGCGGTAACGAAAACTTCGAAGAACCGCCAGGTTCTGCGCGAGAGCTTGGCGAGGAAGGCGAGTTGTTGGGAGGAGAGGTGCGCGGGCGCGGCGGTCAACGGGCGGCTGAGCCACCACGCGACGGCCGGGGAGATAATCCACAATGCAAGCAATCCCGTCGAGAGCGGGACAATATTCGGGCGGAGGAGAACCAGAAAGAGAAGGGCAGCTCCGGCGATTGCGGGCGCAACCCACATGTTGCGAAAGAAGCTCGGCAGGTCGCCGCGGGCGGAACGCTCGGCGGCGCTGGCGGTTTTCCATTCGAGCAGGCGTTTCCTGGTCCAGTGAACGCGGACGAGCGTACGCACGATCGCGTCGGTGTGCATGCAGGCGTCGTATGGAATGAATACGAGCGTGAAGAGCAGGAGCGCGGCCTGCTTTGCCAATGCGGCTGTGGTGACGCGAAGGTGGGTGACGATTGGCAGTTCTTTCGGAGGCCGAAGGAAGTCACCCAGTGCGCCCAGAAGCGATGGCAGGAGCACGACGGTCAGTACAAAGAGCGTCGCAGTCGCGGCCACGCGTGGGACAGAAAACAGCCATGCTCCAAGGAGGAGAGCGAGCATCGCAACAGGCACCAGACTGCGCCGGAGGTTGTCGAAAATCTTCCACCACGAAAGAGCGGAGATGGGGTTGTTGACCGGCTTGGAATCGGCACCCGGCACCCACGGCAGCAGCCAGCGGGCGATCTGCCAGTCGCCGCGGATCCAGCGATGCCGCCGGTTGGCGTCGGCGGGGTAGCGGGAAGGGAATTCTTCGAAAAGCTCGACGTCGCTCAGAAGCGCCGAGCGCGCATATGCGCCTTCGAGAAGGTCGTGGCTGAGAACGGAGTTTTCGGGGAATTTGTTGCAGGTCTTCTCGAAGGCATCGACGTCGTAAATGCCCTTGCCGATGAAGGAGCCTTCGCCAAATAGATCCTGGTAGACGTTCGAGACGACGCGGGTATAGGGATCGATGCCGGCATCGCCGGCGAAGAGGCGGACGAACCAGGAGCGCTGTGCTGTCGGGAGGCTTACGCCGACGCGCGGTTGCAGGATGGTGTAGCCCTCGATGACTCGGCAGGTCTCGGGATCGAAGACGGGGCGGTTGAGTGTGTGCGCCATCGCCCCGGCCATCTCGCGGGCGGAGTCGCGCGGAAGCTGGGTATCGGTATCAAGAGTGATGACGTATCGAACATCGGACAACACGGCGGTTTCGCCGACAATCGTACTGAAGCCCTCGGTTTTGCCGCGCAGAGCGACGTTGAAATCGGCCAGTTTGCCGCGTTTTCTTTCGTAGCCCATCCAGACACCTTCCTGGGCGTTCCAGCGGCGCGGGCGGTGGAAGAGGAAGAAAATGTCGGTGCGGTGGGCGCGATATTTTTCGTTGAGCTGTTCGATGCCTTCGCTGGCGAGGCGGAGCAATTCTGCGTCGCCCGGCATTACTTCTTTTGGAGCGTCTTCAAAATCGGTGAGGAGGGCGAAGTGGAGACTGTCGTCGCGATTTGCGGCGTAGCGCACCTCCAGGGATTCGAGCAGATCATCGAAGGCTTCGGCGTTGGACAACATGGTTGGCACAACAACCATCGTGCGGTGCTTCTCGGGAATGCCCTTGCTGAAATCGAGGCGGGGCAGCGGGCGCGGGTGGACGAAGAGGGTGGAAACCCAGTTGGCGACGCCAACGCCAAGTTGCGCGGCGCAGACGAGGACGGGTATGGCGAGAAGCCAGAGGCCAATCGGCGATGCGCCATGATGGGCGCTGAAGTGGGCAAAGCCAGCGGTTGCGCCCACGGTGATGACCAGCATGATCAGGGCATAGAAGAAGAGGGGGAAACGGCGGCCGACCTTGCCGATCATGATGCGGAGGGAGAGGCGCATGTCGGCGATGCGTTCCAGCGCCGGTCGGCCGCGATCGATCAGGTAGTAGCCGACATGCGCGGTTCGATCATCGGGCTTGTCCGCGGCGGCGGCCTGAGCGAGCTGCACGGCTTTTCGAGCGACGTCGTACTCGGAAAGTTTGCTGCGCCTGGCGATTTCTTCGACGCCGTGGCGGTAGCGGTCGCGGGTGGCGAAATCCATGGCTTCGTATACGCGGGCCGGATCTCCGCGCAGAGTTTCTTCGACCAGGCTGTGGGATTCGACGAAATCGCGCCAATCGGTGGAGCTGAGCAGGCGCAGGCTGGTGATGCTGTTGCCCATCGACACCTGGTCGGCGGCCTGCGTCTGGGCTTCGGCCTGCACCAGTTGCTCGATGGTTTGACCCTGCTCGGACATGCGGTGCTCGAGCCAGTTGTTGGCGAACGCGAAATGCGGGCTTTGGCCGTGCAGGTGGCGGGTGAGCTCGGCGAGAAAAGCGCTCGACATCGGCGGGTTGGCGCGGGCCATGTCGGCGAGAACGAGGATGAGATCGGTGGGGTTGTGCTCCACGACCTGGTGCATTTTTTCGGCCCAGTTGTCGGCGAGATCGCGATGCTGGCGGCCGATGGCGACGCGGGCGGCGACGCGGCGGAGGTTTTCCAGTAGGGCGAGGCGCAGAACGATCGGGATGGCCCAGAGCTCGCCGAGCTTGAGAGGTTTAATCGCCTGGTAGGCGGCGATGAAGGCGTTGAGGCCGACTGGATCCACCCGGCCGTCGACGTGGGCGATTAGCTCGAGCGCGATGCCATAAGCGCGCGGATAGTTGGCGGCGGGTCCATTGGCGAGGCGGGGCAGCTCGCGGCTGTAAGCGCGCGGCAGATGGCGGCGGGCGGTGCGGATCTGCTCTTCGAGGAGGTAGAAATTGTCGAGCAGCCACTCAGCGGCGGGGGCAATGCGGCGGTTTCTCTCGACGGCAGCGGTGACCAGGTCATACGTATGCAACAGCACGCGCTCGTTTTCGTCGAGGCGCGGAATCAGCTTGTCTGGGGCTGGGCCGGTGGCGAGCTCGTGTGAATGGGCCAGGGCGCGGGCGTGCCGCTCGAGCTGGTCGACCGTGTAAAGCTCGGCGCGAAGCGGAAGCTCACGAGTGGGGTCGGAGGGACGATCGCCGTTTTGGGATTTTCGCCAGGGCATCAGGCGTTGCAGTCGTTCTGCGATCACGGGAACAGCCACCAGCAGCTCTCTTTCGTAAAATTCGCGTGGTCCATACACACCGATCACGTCCATGTGGTCAGGTTGTGGCGCGATCCGGCAGGCCGGATCGGCGGTTTGGCGGGCTCCCCGATGAGGCGATACGTCGAACTCGGACGTCATTCTACGCGCATCGGCGATGCATAGCCATCACAACCGTTCAGCCGCCCAACGGTTGGGCGAGCTTCGTCTTATCCATATAATCTCCCCCATGGTGAAACCGGTATTCGAAAAATTCGAGCACGTTGCTATTAATGTCAACCAGATCGAACGGGCGAGGGCATTTTATGGCGGCGTGCTGGGATTAACCGAGATTTCGCGGCCGGAAAGCTTTGATTTTCCAGGGGCGTGGTATCGGCTGGGAAACGGCGACTTGCATCTGGTGGAGCGGGCAGTGGTCGATCCCACCAATGGGCCTGGATTGGGCAGCGTGAAGTGATACGCCAATGCCCCCAT
>JBBRHH010000349.1:0-6748 GCA_038222915.1 Tepidisphaerales bacterium | reverse complement strand
TGGTGGCGGTGGTGGCGGTGGTGGCGCGGGCTGGCTCTGGCGCATCCTCACATTGCTGGTTGGATTGACTGCGGCCGGGGTGGCGCTCGTAAAGGCTAACTTTGCACCACTGACCAGCGTCGGGCAGGTGGCCACGCTACGCAACAACCTTGGCGCTGAGAAGCTGGCCTTCATCGGCCTGGCTTGTGCCGGGCTGGGCGTGGTCTGGCTGATTCGCGGAATGGTCATTTACGGGCTGCTGGTGTCCGCCTCCATCATCGCGGCGGGCCTCTATGCAGCTTTGGATCTTTTGGTGGCACGGGGTGTCGTCAAGCCGGAACTCGCCGCGAAGATTCGGCCGCTGGGCGTACCGATCGGTCTTGGGTGCGCGGCGATCGTGATCCTGAACCTGCTTCTGGGCGGGCGGTTGATTGTGATTTGAGGAATCGAAAATGAGAAGCGGTTCGAGGCCAAAGGTGCTGCTCGGCAATCTGTCGATGGTCCTCGCATTGATTGCGTTTATTGCGACTCCAGTACTTGCAACCATCCGGCCACGGTTTGGGACCACGTTGTTCAGTACTGTTCTTGCGGAATACATTTTGTGGGTGGCGCTGACGGCGATGGTTTGCGGGGCGATCGGGTTGTTTCAGCGCGCCGGGCGGATCATTGCGCTGGCCGGGCTGTTGCTGGCTGTGATTGAGTTGGTGGGGGTTCCCTCCTTCCTTATTTATTTCTGACGCGGTTCGACGGACTCGACAACCGTTTCGACGACACGATCCGGCCAGGACATGACCACGAACGAGGGCAGGCCCATCGAGCGCCACCAGTCGAAGCCGGCCTTGTTCTTCTGCTTGTTGAGGAAGAGGGCCTGCGAGGTGCCGTGGGTGATGATGGCGACGTTGCGGCCGGGATTGGCGGCCATGGTGGATTCGATCGCGTGGCCTATGCGATGGAGAACGTCATCGGCGCTTTCGAGGCCGAGGACGAGGTCGCGGGGATTCTGGAAGAAATGGGCCATGGCGGAGATGAAGTCGCGGGTCTGCATGACCGGGACATTGGTGCGGTCGTGCTCCTGAAGGTCGGGCGCGCTGGCGACGGGAATATTCAACGCCTGGGAAAGAAGCTCGCCGGTCTGGAAGGCCTTTGGCTCTTCGCTGGTGATGATGGTGGCGGGCGCGTGGGGTTTTAAAAGATCGGCGAGGGGAGTGCAGCGGCGGCGGCCTTCTTCGGAAAGAGGCCAGTCGTGGCTGGTCTTGCCTTCGACCATTTCGGGCTTGGAGTGTTTGATAAGGATCAGCTTTTGCATGTTGTATTGTGATTCCAGTGTTAGCGACCAGAGGCGGCCATCTGCCAGAACGCGATCCATTGCGGGGACCAGAACGCCTGGGGCAGGATCATGGCCCAAGGCGTTTTCGCCGGGCAAATGAGCAGGGGGAGAAGGTTGGAGGCGAGGTAGCCGCCGGGGATGTGCCGGCGGCAGACCATGATGGAGGTGTAGACGACGCGGCGGCCGCCGGTGAGCTGGACGGGGAGCATGAGCTGGTTGTCGCGGCGCAATTCATCGGTGAGGGTGGCGGCGAACTGATGGAGCTCAGGGTCGGCGGGGCTTGTACCTTTGAGGGCGAACATTTGCGTGGCGAGCTGACGGAGCGCATTGGGCGCATCGTCGTAGGCGGGATCGCCGCTGTAAAGGATGGCGGCGGGGCAGTCGATGTCGCCGGCGCTGAAGAGCTTGCTGTTGGCCTGGACGATCTGGCCCCAGACGACCCGGCCTTCGGCTCGCAGGAGCGCCTGGGCGTGGTAGATGCCCCAGAGAAAATCGTCTGGATTGGCGTTCATCCAGGAGGGCGGATCCATCTGCCAGAGGGCGTTTTCTTCCGGGCGTAGCGGGCGCGGTGCTGGGCCGAGCTTCGCGCGGAGACCGTGAATCATCTGGCTGAACGGCTGCGGCGTTGTCGCGGGGACTTTTGGCGGGAAGAGGGCTTTTTCGAGATTGGCGGTGGCGGCGTTCTTTCGACGCATGAAGAAATAACAGATGACGAAAACGACCATGCCTGTCACCAACAGCCCCGCGAAGGGTGTGGCCGAGACCGGCTCGAGGAAGATGGTGACTTCTTTGGCGAGGAGGTATGGCATGACGCTGCTCTTTCGTTTCTATCGCTCCAACAGTTTGGCCAGCAGTTCGGCGTAGTAAGTGATGATCAGATCTGCGCCGGCGCGTTTGATGGCGACGAGAGATTCGAGGACGGCGCGGTCGCGGTCGAGCCAGTTGTTGCGCGCCGCGGCCTCGAGCATCGCATATTCGCCGCTGACCTGGTAGGCGACCATCGGGACATCGACTGCGTTGCGAACTGCGGCGAGCACGTCGAGATAGGGGCCGGCGGGTTTGACCATGACCATGTCTGTGCCCTGCTCGACATCGAGGCGGGCTTCACGGAGAGCTTCATCAAGGCCGCGCGCGGGATCCATCTGGTAGGCGTGGCGGTCGCCGAAGGCGGGGGCAGAGTCGGCCGCGTCGCGGAAGGGGCCGTAGAAGGCGCTGGCGTATTTCACGGCGTAGGACAGGATGGAGACGTCAGTGAAGCCCGCGGCGTCGAGGCCGGTGCGGAGTGCACCAACCGTGCCGTCCATCATGCCACTCGGCGCGATCACGCTTGCTCCGGCCTTCGCATGGTTGATGGCCTGCTGGACGAGGCGTTCGACGGTGGGGTCGTTCTGGACGGTGGACGGTGCGTCGGAGAGGAGGCCGCAATGGCCGTGGCTGGTGTATTCGCAGAAGCAGAGATCGGTGATCGCCGCCATGGGGATCTTGCGATTCTGGGTTTCGCGGAGGAGTCGGCAGACGACGTTGTTTTCATCAAGCGCGGCCGAGCCGGCTAGGTCTTTGGCGGATTTGTCGATAACGCCAAAAACCAGGTAAGCGCCAAAACCTTCCTCCGCCCGCGCGGTGAGCCAGTCGGCGGCGACATCAACGGACATCTGGAAGACGCCGGGCATGGAGGAAATCTCCTTGGCGATGCCCTGGCCGTCGCGGACAAAGACGGGGGCGATGATGTCGGAGCGGCGGAGGGTGGTGCGCTGAAGCATGGCGCGAAGCTGGGGCTGCTGGCGCAGGCGGCGGGGGCGGATTGGGAGGGGCGTGGACATGGCAGGCATTATACTCACTCTTGCTGGAGACTTGAGACCGGAAACCTGGGGCTCTGCAAAGACGGAGATGGACGAAGAGGCAGGCGCGCAATGTAGGCTCGAAGCGGAGGATGGGCGAGATCGTAAATCAGGGCTTTTTGCCGAAGCGCATTACGGTGCCCTCAGCGCCGTAGCTGGACGGGCCGTAGGTGATGCGGAGTTGCTGGTCGGCGGTTGCTCCGATGGTGTCGCCGTTGGGGATGGGGCTGCCGCGGTCGAGCATGTAATAGGTGATGCTGATGGCCCAGTCGCGCAGCTCGGATGGTTGCATGTTGAGTTCGGCGATTTCCATCTCCATGAGGCCTAGGCACGCGAGCCCGGTGGTGAAGCAACTGAAGGTGTCGTTGCTGTTGCGAAGGATGCGGAAGTCCACCCAGAGGTAAAGGGGCGGGGCTTTGGGTGTCGCTTCCGCCGCCATTTGGGTGAAGATCGGGGGAAAGTGGACGAGCGTGGCTTCGGGCCAGTAAATGCCGACAACACCCGGGAGGGTGGCAAGACGGCCGACGAGGTGGGTGAGGAGCACGCGGCGTGAAATACCATCTGCGGAACCGTTCATGTCCATGACCAGGACATGCGACTTGTGGTTTTTGAGGTTCGTGGCCGGGTTGCCCTCTGGCCACATCCACGAGGTCGTACAGGGGCCTTCCAGATCCGACCACGGGTATGGAACCGCCATCGGCGCAATCATCATGAACTCATCGTTCAAATTAAGGGTGAGGCTTCTCTCGACGACTTGTATGCCGGCGGGAGACACGCCGGCGATCTTGCCAGAGCTGATCGCTTTTTGGGCGGCGGCGGTGTCGAAGTTGATGGTGTCCAGTAGCAAGGCGGCGATGATCGACTTGCCGCCCTTTGATTCGGTCGATAGGGGTGGGGACGCGGTGGTTTGACTCGTCTTTTTACGCCAGTTGAACATTGACGTCCTCCTAAGAAATGAAAATTGCCTGATTTCCCTGCTCGGGATCGGCGGTTGCGAATGGCCGCCATTATCGATGCCCGCGATTAGTTTCGGTATTGGAAATGCGGCGTCAAGTTTTAATTGTCTGCCTTTGCCATTCCGCACGCGACAGAAGCATCGGAATAAAGAGCCCTGCAAGAAAACTCGTGGAGGGGCCTGGAAACTTTGAGCGATTGTCTGCGTCAACCATTGCGACACTTTCGAAGGGTGCAACCAGCCGCTGAAGCAAAGCCTTTGGCATTGTTGAGGTTTTCGAAGCCGTTTTTTTTGGATGAATTCTCATGCGCAAATACGTGCTGACTTTGGCTCTGGTGCTCGCTCTGCCGTCCTTTACGCACGCCTCAAGCATTGGGGTTGGGCTTGATTGGCGTCAGAAGGTGTTCGTGCAGGAGTATTGGCAAGACGGGAAGGCTCACTACGCCATCTACAATGGCCGGCCGGAAGCGATCAAGGTTGCGGTCAGTGACGTGCACTACACGAACGTCGCGGGTGCGGAGTCGCTTCGGGAGGTCGAAGGCAAGGAACTGGGCAAGTGGGAAGTTGGAGGCAAGTCCGTCGTGTTTGTCGATGCGCCGATGACGGCCGCAGGGGACGGGCTGCGGAATCTGGTGTTTCGAATCGTGGATGGTCCGCGGCTGGGCCTGCTGTCTTCTCCTGTCGCTCCCGCGGAATTGCCCAAAGACAAGATCGTCAGTGGCGACGGGCTCAACGGTTCGGGGGGCAGGCAGCCGAAAGTTTGCTATGAACAGGATTCGCTGACATTCAAGTCGGAGGGGATCATCGAAGTGCAGCTGAAGCTGCCGGCCGACACGGGAACCGTCACGTTCAAGAAGGGGAAAAGCACGGACAACATTCCCGTGGAGGCGGTGATCAGCGAAGCAGAAAGCGCTACCCTGCCGATTCAAACTGACAAAGAGAAAATCGTCGTGGATACGAGCAAGCCGCTGAAGGCAGCCGAGATCCATACGGTGACGCTGCGATTCAGAGCGCCCAAAGTCGATGCCGCGACGATGGTGGTGATCGATGGGTGGGTGTCGCTTCCATCGACGGTGCCGGGGCTGCCTGGCGGCGGTTTTCATGTCATTCGCGGGGTGGTTGTGCAGCCGGGGAAATAGGCGGCTGGGGTTAAGATCACCACGAAGTCAGTGTGACGAGTCATGGAGAGTGGTTTGCATTGGGAAACCGGTGGTGGTCCGAGCGCAGCGATGCAGGCACCGGGCCATCGAGTCATTCAATCTATCACATCGAGCCATATGTTTTGCGCGGCGGTCGCGCAGTTCGTGACACTTCACCCGGGGGGCTGCTTTGATCTAGCGCCAAAGTGTTTGCGTGGCCGCGACGGCAGCGCATTTCATGCGGGTTAGCGCAATTTATACAATTGCTTAGCTTTATCTTAATGCGTAACTTAGGTGGTGATGCGGCGGTCTGCACTTGTTCCAATGCTTCTTTTGGTTGTTGTATTTGTCGTCGCCAAGGCGGTGATGGGGTGGCAGGCTTCGGGGATGGTTGGCGGAGCGGCGCTGGTGGTGATTTGTGCTCGGGATGTGATGGCCAGTCTGGTGTTTGGGGTGGTTGCCTCCTTGCTGCTTCGGGCGACGGGTCGGCGGGCGCGGCTGCATGAGTTGGCGTGGGGCGGGGTGATTTTCTTCGGGGCGTTCCTGGCGTTTTATGCGGTGATGAATGTTGGGGTTTACCGGCATCTTCGCCAGCCGCTCAATGCGCGATTGCTCTCGCTGATCGCGCGGCCTTCCAATCTGCGGTCATCGATTGTCGCGAACGTGGATTTGAGCGTGGTTGCCGGCCTGGTGCTTGCGCCGCTGGCGTATTTGGTGCTGGCGCGAAGTGGGCGGGAGGTGAAGGCGCGGCCGTCGGTGAAGTGGGCGGTTCTGGTGGCAATGGTGACCTGGATTGTTTGCGGGATGGCGCTGCGTGCGCGGATGCCAGCGGATGCGTGGCAACGGCAGGCGGGGAAGAATCCGCATGAGGAGATGCTGGTTTCGCTGGTGACGCGTTATGTGTGGAAGACGCATGGGAACGGGTATACGCCGTTTCCGGAGGCTTATCTGGATGATTTCAAAATGGTGGGGGAGAGGCCGGCGTATGTGGGGCGGGCGGAGTTTTCGCCGCCGCCGAAGAATGTGATTGTGGTGGTGCTGGAGTCGACCAGCGCGCAGTATTTATCGCTGTACGGATCGCAGTTTGATACGACGCCGCGGCTGGCGGCGGAGTCGGCGCATGCGATGGTGGTGGAGCGGTGTTACTCGCATGTGGGATATACTTTCTGTTCGATGATGCCGCTGGTGTATTCGGTGTATCCGGGGTTGCCGTGGGCCTGGCGGCCGCGGGGTGAGCGGCCGATGCCGGTGGCGCTGGCGGGGCTTTTCAAACAGCGCGGGGCGCGGACGGCGTATTTTTCGACGGCCGATCCGGAATGGGAGGGGATGAACGCTGTGGCGATGTCGGCGGGAATGGCTGAAGTGATCGGGCCGCAGGAACTGAAAGGGCCGCAATTGAGCTCGTGGGGAACTGAGGATGGGGTGATGGTGGGTGGCTTGATGAAGTGGATCGATGCGGATCCGGGGAGGCCTTTCTACGCGGTCGCGTGGACGGATCAGACGCACGATC
>JBBRHH010000348.1:0-6760 GCA_038222915.1 Tepidisphaerales bacterium | reverse complement strand
CGGGGCTGAGGGCCGCGATGAGGTGATCGGCGGCGGTCGCCATGTCGTTGGCGACGGTGGTTGCGGCGTCGGCTGCAGGGGCATCGGCGGCGTGCGTGTAGGTTGTGATGGCGGCAAGCGCCATGAAGACGGCGAGGAAGCGGGCCGGTTGGAACATGAGTGCCTCGTTTACGAGAGAGCGGACTTTGTCGCCGCGCGGCGACGATTTTTGCGAGGCGGATTGTAGCGGAAGTGTGTGATCGGGAGGAGGGGTAGGTGATTGGTATTGTTGTAAGGTGTTTGAAGGACCACGTAGATTCTTCGCTGCGCTCAGAATGAACGTAAACCGGCGGTTGACGTCTTTTGCGTCAACCGCCGGTGGGTGTGTTTAGAATGAACTGATCTTCTCACTTACCGACTAGAGCGGTCTTCGGTGCTGGCCACGTCGGCGTTCCTGGCCTTCTTGTCCTTCAAGGCCTGGGCTGAGGGCTCGCGGCCTTCAGGGGCAGTAGCCCGGTGGCGTGAGTCCTCGGCAGGAACACGGTCGTTGCGTTGATCCTGCACGCTGGCCCGGGGATCAGTTGAAGCTATCTTCTTGTCGTCGACTGACGGCTTCTTCTTGTCGGACGCCACGGCCTTTTCTTCCTTGGCAAGCTTCTTGTTGGAGTCGGCAAGCTTCGAATCATCCTTGGCCAACTTTTTGTTGGAGTCGGCCAGCTTGGAATCTTCCTTCGCGAGCTTCTTGTTGGAATCCGCGAGCTTGCTGTCGTCCTTGGCTAACTTCTTGTTGGAATCGGCCAGCTTCGAGTCGTCCTTCGCGAGCTTCGTGTCGGCAGTCGCAAGCTTCTTGTTCGAATCCGCCAATTTGCTGTCGTCCTTCGCCAACTTGGTGTCGGCAGTGGCGAGCTTCTTGTTGGAATCCGCAAGCTTGTCGTCTTCCTTGGCCAGCTTCTTATTCGAGTTGGCCAGCTTGGAATTGTCCTTGGCGAGATCCTTGTTGGCGTCGGCGAGCTTGGCGTTGGATTTCGCCAGGTTGTTCTCGGCCTTGGCGAGGTTGTTCTCCGCCTGAACCTGCTTCGGATCGGTCTTGCTGACGTTGGTCACATTCGTGACGTTCTTCACGTTGGTCACGTTGGTCACGTTCTTCACCGTGGTCATATTCTTGACGTTCTCGGTGTTGACGTTGGTCTTGTCGACGTACGTCACCTTGGGCTTGCGGCCTTCGCTGGCGGCCTGCTTTCGCTCGGTCTGTTCGACGACGAACCGCTCACGCTCGACAACAACATGCTCGGCAACCTTGCGGCGATCTTCGATCTTGACGTTCACTTCGAAGTCGACGGCAACCTTGATGCGGTCGGGCTCACGGACGCGGGCAACTTCGCGGATGCGGGTGACTTCGGTGACGCGATCGACTTCGATCACGCGGGTCTGAATTTCAACGGGACGTGCACGCCAGTAGGTGACGTCGTGGACGAAGTACGCGTGGATGACCTCGGGGTCGCGGGGCATATGGCCGCCCCAGACGGCGAGATCGATATGGAAGCCGCAGGTGCCGAAGTCGCAACGGCCGGCCACGATCTCATCGCGGTGCAGCAGCCAGAGCGATTCATCACGGTCGTGCAGGGCGAGGCAGACGGCTTCGTTGGACGCGGTCAGACGCGACTGCGCGGCAAAGACAGATTCGTGGGCGGCCTCGAAATCGGCCCGGAGATGCGCAACCTGGGCTTCGGCTTCGTGCAAGGATGCACGTGAAGCTTCGGCGGCGGCGGCGTGCTGCTCGGCGGCGTGGGCCGACGCGAATCGCTCTTCGGCGATGTGCAGGTCGGCGGCGGTCGCGGCGGCAGACTCCTGGCTGGTGCGGAGACGCGCGGCGGCGTCTTCGATGCCGGGGCGATCGCGCAGGGTCGTGGCCGAGTCGAGATCCGACTTGGCTGAACCGATGCGTTTTTCGAATGCTTCGAGGCGGGTGCGGAGGCCGGCCGCTTCGTCGGCGGCTTTTGCACAGGCGGCATGGGCGGCTTCGAGTGAGAGATCGGCGGTGCCTACTTCGTGACGCAGGTCGGAGGTGATGTGTTCCTGTTCTTCAAGGGCAACAGCGATTTCACCTTCGTGCCGACGGGCGGCGTCGAGGTCGATGCTGGAACGATATTGTTCGGCCTGGGCGATACGCAGACGTGCGTCTGCATCGTAGAGGTTGGTCCGGAAACCAACGAGGTAAGGATCCTGAACCACGACAATAGCGGGGCGCTGTTCGACGATGACCACCGGACGCTCGACAACCACCACGGGGGGTGGGGGGGCGTGGCCGCCGATTTGAATATCGACGCCTACATTGACGCCAGCGAACGCCGAACCGGTGAACAAGCCCAAAGCGGCCAGGGTGGTGAACGCGGCCTTCTTGATGATTGAAACGCTCTTCATGAAACTCCCTCCGGGCTCGGCATCGCTGAGCGATTGGACCGGCCACATAACGGTGAATAAGAACTTGACTGACAACGCTGCGGTTTCGGTTGCCCTCCAAGGCGTTGCACAGAGTTGTGCGTCCGAAAACCTTGTAGAAGCTGTTTCCCAGTACTGAGAAGGGCATAAGCGACTACAAAAGATGTATCGACGGAAATGGGGAGTGGGTTAGGCGCGGAGATGAAAAAGATCGGGCCGTCGACAGCTTTTTGGCTGGGAAGGCCCGGTAAAACCATCAATTTCAGACTTGCGCAGTGGCGCGGGTCGATTTCTACGTCATAGAGAGCAGAGGCCATGCCGGATGGCAAATTTTGTCAGGCCGGCGATGGTGCGGATTTCGAGCTTGCCCATGATGTTCTGGCGATGGGTGTCGACGGTGCGGACGCTGATGTGCAATAGCCGGGCGATTTCCATGCTGGAGTTGCCTTCGCCGATGAGTTGCAGCACTTCGCGTTCGCGGCCGGAGAGCTTTTCGAGATCGGTAGAGATCTGTTTGCCCTGGGCTCGCTGCGCATAGTCGTCCATGATCATGTCCTGTAGGGGGGGCGGCAGGTAGGTGCGGCCGGACATGACGGTTTCGATGGCCGTGATGAGCTCGGTGTAGGCGGCGTCTTTTGGGACGTAGCCCGAAGCGCCTGCCTTAAGGGATTCAAAGACGTATTGGCGGTCTTTGTGCATCGACAGCATGATGATCCGCGTGTCCGGCTGGGCGGAGTGGATCTGCCGGGTAGCTTCAATGCCGTTGAGTTGGGGCATGGCGACGTCCATGAGGACAACGTCCGGGTTGAGAGTGCCCGCGAGTTCGACGGCTTCGCGACCGTTGCTGGCTTCGCCGATTATTTTCAGCTCAGGCGAATCATCCAGAAGGGCGCGCATGCCTTTGCGGGTCAGGGTTTGGTCTTCGACGAGGAGTACTGTTGCTGTCATATCGCTAAACTCTTTTCCTGGTGTTGTTCCTGTGGTTGGAGGGAGATCTGAAGGATGATGCGGGTTCCCTGCCCGGGCTCTGATTCGATCTGCATTTCACCGCCAAGGGAGGCCATGCGTTGAGAAATTCCCGGAAGACCCAGGCCGCGGCGCGACTTGGGAGCAAGGGCCTCTTTGGAATCAAAGCCGCGGCCGTCGTCATCAATGACGACGCGGATGCTGTCGTGACGCCAGTAGACGGCGGCAACGATCTCGCGTGCGCCGCCGTGCTTGGCGGCGTTGTTTAATAGTTCTTTGATGGCGCGGAATAGGTAGTTGAGGAGGGGTGTTGGGAGTTTTTGTGGGTCGCCGGATTCGGAGATGGTGAAGTGGATGCCGGTTTGCGCTTCCATCTGATCGCCGATTCGCTGGAGCGTGGGGACGAGGCCAAGATCCTCGAGCATGGGTGGATGGAGGTCGAACATCATTGTGCGGGTCTGGCGAATGAGATCGTCGACCATGGGAAGCGAGGCTATGAGGCGGTCGTATTGTTTACCCTCGCCCAATTCGGTTGCGGAGGCCATGAGATTGAGCTTGATGACACTGAGGGTCTGACCGATGGCGTCGTGAATATCCTGGGCAATGCGACGGCGTTCGGCATCTTCGGCTTCGGAGAGTTGGGCGGCAAGCTTGCGGACTTCCTCTTCGGCACGTTGGCGCTCGATCACCTCGGCCTGCAGGGCGGAAGTGCGCTCGAAGACCATGGCTTCGAGCCGGAGGCCAAAGTCGCGGAGGGCGGAGACGACGGTGACGATCATGGACCAAAAGGCAATTCGGACCAGCGTGTTGAGGGCAGCGACGCCCGGAGTCATGAGTCTGGGGCCGGCACCACGGACGTGTGTGAAGTAGAAAACAGCGCCGGTGAACAGCACGATGAGGTAGCCGGCCCGTCGGCCGACAAACCACGCGACGGCGACGTAGGGGATGATGTAGAGGAACCCCAACGGAATCTGCGGGCCGGTGACAATATCAATCGAGCCGATTGCCAGCAGTACCGCGTAAGCAGCGGTGAGGATGACCCATTTGGGGAATGTGCGAGAAACGATTCGCGTCTTTCGGAGCGCGTTGGCGTCCTGAAACATGGTCACTTTCGTGGTCGGAGTTAAGGAAGCTGCGTGCGCCATCGTCTTATGTAACGCGGGCGGCGGACAAATCTTGCGTCAGGAAAACAAAAACTGCGTCGGCTGCGTGGGCGCTTCGTCTGACACTATACTAGGCCGTGCTCCGCTGTTCTTCATCAAATGCTCTTCATCAAATGTGTGAGGCTAACCGTCGCATTCTCTTTTGCTCATACCACTGCTTCGTTGATTACACGAGCGGGGCTGCTGTATCCGGCATGGATCTACTACGTATTTTGACTGAGCGGGGATGGGATTGCAGGGCGTTGTCGGGATCGCTTCTCGATACCCGGGAGCGGCCGGTCGCAAGCGTTCTAGAGCGGCAGAAATTTGCTGTCAAACAACTGGCTGCGCGGTTGCTGGGGCTGAAGGTGGGAAAGATTCCGGTGGAGATTTTCGATGGCGCGATGGATCCGAACGAGCGGACAGCGGAGGGGTCGCATGAATTTCTTGCGTTGCTGGAGCAGCGGCTGGAGGAGTTCAAGCCGAGCGCCGTAATTACCTACGGGGGATTCTGGCTGGGGCGAAAAATCATCTCACGCGTGAAGCGGCGCGGAATTGCAACGGTTTTCTGGCTGCGCAACTGCTCGTACAGCCAGAGGAACTTATTTGACGGAGCGACTGCGATTATCGTTCCCTCGAGGTTTGCGGCAGATTTTTATCGGAACAGGCTGGGAATTGCGTGCACCGCGATTCCGCCCCCGATGGACTTTGAACGGCTGCTGCGAACGGACATTGGCGAGCGGCATGTGACGTTCGTCAATCCGCTTTCGACGAAGGGCGTTTATTTTTTCGTTCGGATTGCCGCGGTGCTGGCGCATCGACGGTCGGACATTCGCCTGCTGGTGGTTGAAAGCCGGGGGAGCGAAAATTCCTTGAAGCGGGCTGGGTTGGCGCTTGATCGGATGTCGAACCTGCGGGTGATGCCGAACACGGTCGACCCGCGCGACTTTTATCGATTGACCCATGTGTTGCTTTTCCCATCGCTGTGGAGCGAAACGTTTGGCCGGGTGGCCGTTGAGGCGATGGCGAACGGCATTCCTGTTCTCGCGTCCCGGCGAGGTGGAGTGGCGGAAGCGGTGGGGGATGGGGGATTTTTGTTTGATATTCCCGAGAAATTCACAGCAGAGTCGAAGGTGATTCCAACCGCGGCGGAGGTTGAACCGTGGATACGGATCATCATCCGACTCTGGGACGATGCTGCGTTTTATGAGGAGGCGCGGCAGAGGTGCCTGGCGGCCGCGGAGGCGTTTCGTCCGGAGCGATTGGCACCGCTGTACGAGGAGGCGCTCTACCGGGCAATGGATTAGCGAACTGAATTGGCTCCGCCGGAGAGGGCCTTGTCGATCTCGTGCATGCGCTGGGCGGCGCGATCGATGTAGAGCTTGTATTCGTCGCGCTCGGTGACGTGCAGGTCCTCGGCGGGGTGGCCGTCGGGATATTTTCGGCCGATGGTGTGCCGCAGGACGTTTTCATAGAGGGCGGGAAAGATGCGCGGATCGGCATTCTGGATCGTTGCTTTGTTGAGCTGCTTGTTGAGCGGACCGCGCGGATACGTTTCCAGCACCACCCGATCTTCAACCCAGTATTTGAAGATGATCGTATACCACTCGTTCATGGTGGTCTGGTAGGAATCGCGGGCGGCCTTTAACTGGCCGGTGCGATCGGCGGTCACGCTGGAGATGGCCTTGAGATAATGCGAATCGGCCTGGACCATCGAGGTGAGCGCATGCAGGGTGGCCTTGTGGATTGCGTAGTTGTCGAGATTGAAGGAGTAGCCTGTGGAGAAGCGCCGGTCGTATTCAACGATCGCATCGCCAGCGAGGCGGGTGGCGCGATCGTAGCAGAAGAATGCTTCTTTCAAGGCTTCGGGGTTGACCACTTTGCGGTCGGGTGATGCGGATGCGTCGATTAGCTCAAGGTCGAGGCGGTCGGCGTTTAAATTGGATTGATAGCCGAGGGCCTCAAGCTCGCGAAGCCGGCCGCGACCCCACAGCTCTTCGGCCCACACCTTTAGGCAGACCGGAGGGCGGGTGTCCATGACGTTGCCGCTGAGCTGGAGATGTTCCTGGTTATAGGGGGCGTTGTGCAGAACCTGGGCGCGCTTGTAATAGTTATAGCCCAGGGCGTGGGGGGAGAGGCCGTAGGGAAAGCCGCCGTCTTCATCGTAGGGCTTGAGGTATTGCAGCTCCTGTTTGAACTCGGGAAGGATGTGGCCGCTGGCGTCGAGCATCTGG
>JBBRHH010000347.1:0-6772 GCA_038222915.1 Tepidisphaerales bacterium | reverse complement strand
TTTCGCGCTAAGCGAAGTTCTTGAAAGTCGACTGATGCTGAGCGCCACCCCGGTGAAAAAACCGGCGCCGGCCCCCATCGTGCTGACGGCCGCCATCAGAGCCGCGCTCAAACAGCCCGTAGTTGGCATCGCACAGCCGACGATTGTCCTGAAAAACACCAGGAACGTTCGGCCAAATTCCGCCAATCCGCCCGGTGCGGCCATGACACCGTCCCTGATGCGTCACGCCTATGGCCTCGACCAGGTCATGTTCGGCTCCATCGCCGGTGACGGGGCTGGCCAAACCATCGCCGTCATCGACGCCTACGACTACCCCACCGCCGCCGCCGATCTCCACGCCTTCGATGTCCAGTTTGGCTTGCCCGATCCGCCCTCATTTCGAAGAGTTACACAGAGCGGTTTGACCACCGGTTATCCAGCCACCGATCCTCACGGTCCCGGCTACGCCAACGGGACCTGGGAAGAGGAAGCGGCCCTTGATGTGCAGTGGGCGCACGCGATGGCGCCTGCGGCCAACATCATTCTCGTTGAAGCCGCCACCCCCAGCTACACCAATCTCGTTACCAAAGCCGTCGATTGGGCCCGCAAGCAAACGGGCGTTTCCGCTATTTCGATGAGCTTTGGCGGCGGCGAATTCTCCGGCGAAACAACCTACGATAACTACTTCAAGACCGTAAACGGCCACGCCGGTGTGACCTTCGTCGCCTCCACCGGCGACAGCGGCCAGCCCGGTGGCTATCCAGCCTTCTCCCCCAACGTCGTCGCCGTCGGCGGCACCACTTTGACCCTGAGCGCCGGCAACTGGATCTCCGAAAGTGCATGGAGCGGCAGCGGCGGCGGCGTCAGCACCGTCCAGAACCAGCCCACCTACCAGAACGGCGTCGTCACCCAGAGCAGCACCAAACGCACAACACCTGATGTCGCCATGGACGCTGATCCAAACACCGGTGTGGCCATCTACGACTCCTGGGACTACCCAACAAGCCCATGGCTTCAAATCGGCGGCACCAGCCTGTCGTCGCCCATGTTCGCCGGCTTGATCGCCGTCACCAATCAAGGCCGATCCATTGCAGGCCTCTCCTCCCTGGACGGCCTCACCCAGACTCTCCCCAAGCTCTACCAACTCCCCGCCGCCGACTTCCACGACATCACCATCGGCTCCAACGGCTTCCCCGCCGGCGCAGGCTACGACCTCGCCACCGGCCGCGGCTCCCCCATCGCCAACAAACTCATCTACGACCTTGCCGGCGTCGGCTCCGTCTCCGGCTCCGTCTTCCAGGACAACAACGGCAACGGGTTTAAAGATGCAACCGAAACGTCCATGTCCGGCGCGACTGTCTATGTCGATTCCAACAACAACGGCTCGCGCGACGGCATCGAACCATCCGTCGCGGTGGACCAAAACGGCAATTACCAGTTCCCCGCGGTAGGCGCGGGCACCCAACTCATCCGCCAGCTCCTGCCGGCCAACTATGTCCAGACCAGCGGTGCAAGCGCCAATGCCGCCATGAGCGTCACTGTCGTCGCCGCCACTGTCGTCGTCGCCCCGGACTTCGGCAACTTCAATACCACGATCACCGCTGCCGGCAATCAGGACACTTATTACGTTGCCCTCGACGCGACCCACTCCTACGTACAAATCTCCAGCGGAACAACCGCAACCTCCCCGCCCGCCTTCCAGATCGCACTCTCACGATTGCCGAATCTCACCTTCAATCTCCCCGGCACCGCCGACAACGTCGACTTCGATTTCACCAACGGCTCACCCATCCCCACCGGCGGCGTCGCCCTCAACGCCGCCGTCAATTCCAACGGTGAACTCAAAATCCTCGGCGCGAGCCCAGCGCAGGCCCTGACCATGACCAACACCAACATCGGCCTCACCGGCGGCCCGATGATCCGTTTCCAAAACCTCTTCCAACTCGCCCTCTACAACTGCACCATCAACTACACCGGCGACCTCTCCACAATTCAGTCACTGGTCCTCGGCACAGCCTCCACCTTCCACTGGTTGGGCTGATCGCTCCGCAATTCCGCACTCTTGCGTATCCGCTCCCGATGCAACCGCCGCCACAGGAAAAACCGATACCCACGCCAACTCCGCCCAGCAGGCATTTCTTGCGACGCTCAAGTCCTTTGGCGTCGACCCACACCAGTTCCATCAGGATTTCGCCGCCGCCATCAAGGAGGCCCAGGGAGGCCAGCCCGACACCAGCAAGGCGCTGCAAAGCTTTCCGCCGGGAAGCGTGGTGGATACCACAGCTTAACTGGGCGGTTCAATGCCTCGGTGGTCGATGCGTTTGTTGTTGGCTTAAGGGATTAAGCCTTCGGCAGACGCATCTTCCATTTGTACCCATCCCCAGTTTCACCCCGCTCCTTGACAGTATTCGGCGGCAGGCTTACTTTCTCAAATGTAGGGCAATGGAAGAGTGAAAGTGTGTTCTTGCGCCGGCCGGGCCGCTCCATTGCGGCAGTCGAATTTAGACGGGAAATCCCGCCATGTCCGAATCATCAGCGCGTCTCAATATCAGTCAGCAAAAAGACGTCAGTGTCGTCGAATTCACCGAGAACAAAATTCTCGACGAAATGAACATCAACGACATCGGACAGGCGCTGGCTGATCTGATCTCCACCCGCGACCAGCCCCGGCTCATGCTCGACTTCGCCAATGTCGATCATCTTTCATCAGCCGCCCTTGGAATGCTGATCAACGTCAATAACCGCATCAAGCAGCAAAACGGACAGCTTCGCTTGGCCAACATCAAGCCGCAGATCATGGAAGTTTTCATGATCACCAAGCTGAACCGCCTGTTCCGCATCCTGCCGAGCCGTGCTGAGGCGCTGGGCAGCTTCGAGTGACGAATGACGGTCGCCGGCACGCCGCAGGAGTAACGATGAGCCCAACCAATGGCCAAAGTTCTCGACGGAACAAAAGGCCAGCCCTGAGCAAGCGAAGCGTGTCGAATGGGCCCAATGGCACCGCGGACAAGGGGCTCCATTTCACCATTCCATCCGATTTTCTCGCCGGTCGCGGCGTCCAGGAACAAATTCTCGAAGCCGCACTGAACAACGGCTTCAATGAGGAAAGCGTCTTCGCCATCCGCCTCGCCCTCGAAGAAGCCCTCATCAACGCCATCAAACACGGCAACCAGCTCGACCCCAGTAAAAACGTCCGCATCGACTGCGAAATCGGCCCCCGCCGCGCCGAAATCGTCATCGAAGACGAAGGCCCCGGCTTCGAGCGAAGCCGCGTCCCCGATCCCACCGCCGAAGAAAACCTCTGCCGCCTCCATGGTCGCGGAATCCTGCTGATGGAATCATATATGAACGCCGTCGAATGGAGCCGCGGCGGCCGCCGTGTCAAAATGGTCAAGCGCAACAAGGGCTAGCCGACAATCCGACCGTGGGTCTTCCGACAGCTCAAATGCGGCGTACACTCTGACGTGTGATTTTGCTTCCGCACGTGCCTTCCAACGGCTGACCGATTTCTTCCCATGGGCCTTGGTCCGGACATATCGTGGCGCAACCGGCCGTGGATGAACTGGCTCTTAATCCTCGCCAACGTCGTCGCGTTCGCCATCCAGCACGCACTCCCCCAGGTCACCGCCGAATACAAGCTCAACGCCCGCGACCCCCACCTCCTCAACTTCATCACCTACGCCTTCCTCCACCTCGAGTGGCTCCACCTGGTCGGCAACCTCCTTGTCCTCTACATCTTCGGCAACGGCGTAAACCTTCGCCTCGGCCACGTCGGCTATTTCGCCTTCTATCTCGCCGGCGGCATCTTCGCCGCCTGCGCCTTCGTCGCCATGCAAAGTGCCTGGGGCATGCTCGGCGCAAGCGGCGCAGTCGGTGCGGTCATGGGCGCCTACATCGTCCTCTTCCCGCGCGCCACCTTCAATCTCCGCGGCCACGAGCTCCCCAGCACCTGGGTCATCGTCGTCGCCTTCATCTTTAATCTCGCCATGAGCCTCACCCCCTGGACCGATGTCGCCTACGGCGCACACATCGCCGGCATGCTCTTCGGCTTTTGGGTCAACGTCGGCCTCCTCGCCATAGGCCTCCTCCCGCGAAACCCCTGGGACCTCCTCGGCCTAGTCCATCGCTGGCATCGCCGCCGGACCTACCAGGCCCTCGTCCGCGAAGGCTTCGATCCCTTCGCCCAGCACCCCGGCCGCTCAGAAGAACCCGCCCCCGACCCCAAACGAATCCGCGAGCTCCGCGAACAGATCGAACGCGCCTGTGCCGGCAGAAACATCCCCCACGCCACCACCCTCTTCATCGCGCTCAGAAAAATCGACGCCGCCCAGGTCCTCCCGCAACAGGCCCAGCTCGACGTCGCCAACGAGTTATTTAGCGATCACCTCTTCACCCAGGCTGCCGACGCCTACGAACAATTCCTCCGCCACTACGGCCACTACGAACAGGTCGAACAAGTCCAACTCATCCTCGGCCTCATCTACGCCCGCTACGTCCGCCGCGACATGCGAGCACGAGAATGCCTTAGCGCAGCCCTCACCCGCCTGCGCGGAGAACGCGAAATCCAAACCGCTCGTGAAGAATTAGCGCGTCTCGAAAAAGCCGGTGCAAATTAACGCCGGAAGAACGTCTTCCCCTTCGCGTTGTACTTGCTCAACCGGTTGTTCACATACATCCCCTCCAGCACAAACTCCCCAAGCGAAGCAATCGTCCCCGCATCATTCACATCAAGATCAAGCTGCTTCGCCAGCCGCGCCGCGCCTTGCACCAGCCCCTTGATCGCCTTCATATTGTCCACAAACTCTTCCGCCGTCAGATCATCACCCGCAGGAAACGTCAGGTTTCCCTTGAACTGCTCGACGATCCCTTCATAGTCGTCCGGATTCGCGTGCCGCCCAAACACCGTCTTCACCGCCTCGCCCGTCAGCGACTTGATCAACTTATCCTCCGCCCCTTCCTCCTCCGCAAGCGTCATCTCGATCTTCCCACGGCAGCTCGCCACCAGATAAGTCAGATCGCAGATGCGCGGCGAAATCCGCTTCTCGCCCGTCTGCAGCGCCCGCCGCTCCGCGTTCGAAATCACCGTCTCCAGATTCGCGATGCTGGTTCGAACGCTCACGCCCGATGACTGACTCACATGCGGCGACGCCCGCGCCAGCCGCACCACTTCCTCCACGATCTCACCCATGAACGGCAGCATCTGCACGTCCACGCCGCTCGTGCTTACGCCCGCGTCGCGCGTCATCCACGCGTTCTGTTGCGCGATCTCAATCCCCTCGCTCACCGTTTCCGGATAGTGCGTGCGAATCACCGACCCGATGCGATCCTTCAGCGGCGTTACAATCCGCCCGCGATTCGTGTAATCCTCCGGATTGGCACTGAACACCAGGCACACATCCAGGTTCAGCCGGATGGGATATCCGCGAATCTGTACATCCCGCTCCTCCAGCACATTGAACAACCCCACCTGAATTCGCGGCGCAAGATCAGGAAGCTCGTTAATCGCAAAAAGCCCCCGGTTCGATCGCGGAATCAGCCCATAATGCATCGTCGATTCATCCGACAGATACCGCCCTTCCGCGTGCTTCACCAAATCCACCTCGCCAATCAGATCGGCGATCGTCACATCCGGCGTCGCCAGCTTTTCGTGATACCGGTCCGAGCGATGCACCCATTCAATCCGGGCGCCGTCCCCCTGCTCGCTGATCAGCCGCTGCCCGGTCTTGGTCATCGGCGCAATCGGATCGTCATTGATATCCACGTCCGTCAGAACCGGAATCCACTCATCCATCAAATCCGGCAGCATTCGGAGAATACGGGTCTTCGCCTGCCCGCGCAAGCCCAGAAACAAAAGATCGTGCTTCGACAGGATCCCGTTCACAATCTGCGGAATAACGCTGTCGCGATAACCGATAATTCCTGGAAACAGCTCCTCCCCCGACCGCAATTTGGCGATCAGATTCTTGCGCATCTCATCTTTGACGCTCATCGGCTTGTAAGTCGTGCTCTTAAGCTGGCCAACAGTGGTGGGCTCGGGGTGTTTCATGTGGGAGATAATAGGACGCAAACGCGCCGCCGGGCGAGGTATTTCACTGAATAAGAAACAGTTGGATTACAACTCACTTTCACCTCCCAGGAAGTGTCTAAAGCCGGTCGTCGCTCATTCGCCGGCGCAGAAGGTATGATCGATTCGGAATGACAGAGTTGCTGAAAACCCCGTCCCCAACTGTGCGCCCTCCCCTCTACCGGCGTCGCTGGTTCCGGCGCAGCATCATCGCCCTGCTCCTTGTCATCATCGTATGGCAGGTCCTTCCCCAATGTTTCGCCCCGATGATCCGCCGCCGCATTGAGCGCATGATCGCCTCCCAGCTCGATGCCACCGTAAAAATCGGCCGGGTCACCTATAGCTTCCCCTACGGCGTCACCGCCCACAACATCCACCTCATCTCCAAAGATCCCGCCGGCCAACCGTTCGACCTCTTAAAACTCGACAAGATCAATCTCTCCCTCGCCCGCCTCCCATTCAAAAACCGCCCGCTCCTCATCCGCAGCGTGACCCTGACTGGCCCCAGCTTCCACCTCATCCAAACCGCCGACGGCATCATCGGCCTCCGCCGCCACCCCACCGGCGCCACAACCCAGCCACTTCCAGTTGAGGAAGAGGATTGGGAAGATGAACCCGAATCAACGCCCGAAGTCGCCACCGCCACCACTCAGCCGGCCACCCAAATCGCTGCCGCCCCAACCACCCGGCGCGTCCGCAAACCGCTCCAGTTGTCGCGCATGTTCGAGT
>JBBRHH010000346.1:0-6806 GCA_038222915.1 Tepidisphaerales bacterium | reverse complement strand
CCTGGGCCGGCGAGATCGGCCTGCCAGTTGTCGAGGGGTTCGGCGGCGCGGATGAGAACGGCCTGGGCGTCGCCGGTTTTGCCGGCGACGATGTTGAACATTTCGTACATGCCGTAGATGAAATAGACGTAGGCGTGGCCGGCGGGGCCGAACATCACTTCGGTGCGTTTGGTGCGGCCTTTGGAGGAGTGGGAGGCGAGGTCGTGGGGGCCGCAATAGGCCTCGGTTTCGACGATGCGGCAGCGGAGGATGGTGTCGTTTGTTGCGTGGACGAGGGTTGTGCCGATGAGGGCCTGTGCGAGTTCCTCGGCCGGGCGGGCGTAGAAGGAGCGCGGGAGTTTTTTGCGGGGGGCGGTGCGTGGCTTGGGGGAGGATGACACGGTGAAGCGAGATGAATACATTGGCGGCGAGAGAAATTCAAAGCGGAGCGTATGCGGCGAAGACGAGCTTCGCCTCTGCAGCGAGGAATATTGCTTATGAAGCGAAATGAGCTTGAGGAACTGCAATTGGATAGCTGGCGGGTTTTTCGGATTATGTCGGAGTTTGTGGAGGGGTTTGAGAGTTTGGCGCATGTGACAAATGCAGTGTCGATATTTGGGAGTGCGCGGACGAAACCGAGTGATCCGTATTACAAGGCGGCGGTGAAGACGGCGGGGCTGCTGGCGAAGGCGAAGTTTCCGGTGATTACCGGTGGGGGGCCGGGGATTATGGAGGCCGGGAACAAGGGGGCGATCGAGGCGGGCGGCGAATCGATTGGGTTGAACATTTCGCTGCCGCATGAGCAGGAGGCGAATCGGTATCAGACGCTGACTTTGAACTTTCACTATTTCTATGTGCGCAAGGTGATGTTCGTGAAGTACGCGGCCGCTTTTATCTGCTTTCCGGGCGGGTATGGAACGCTGGATGAATTTTTTGAGACGATCACGCTGATCCAGACGCTGAAGATTCAAGCGTTTCCGATCATTCTTTATGGATCGAAATACTGGAGCGGGCTGGTGGACTGGCTGCGGCGGGAGGTTGCGCCGGTGTTTGCGGACCACGAGGATCTGGATATTTTCCGCTTGGTGGATTCGCCTGCGGAGGCGGTGAAGCTGGTGAAGCAGGGGATCAAGAAGCACTGGTGGGTGCCGTCGGACCGGGCGCTGAAACAGATTGCGATGGATGGGAAGGGGAAGGGGCTGATGGACAGTTCGAAGTCGCAGAAGACGGGGGAGGGGACTTATTACGGGAAGCGGCCTAAGCGGACGGAGAACGATCATGCGCGGCCGGCTCGGAAGCCGCAGCAGTGAGACTTTGCAGCACAGAGATCACTGAGGGCAGGGCGAAGAATTATCTGGCGAGGTCGACGTGGCCGTTTATCAGGGTGTTTAGTTTTCCCTTTGTGCGGATTTTCAGGCGGCCCTGGTTGTCGAGGCCTTCGCATTTTCCGGTGATGGATTGGCCTTCGCTTGCTCCGAGGACGGTGATCTTCTTGCCGACGAGGGCGTGGTGTTGGTCGTATTCGTGGAGGAGTGTGGGGAAGGGGTGTTGGTTCCAGCGGGAGATGGTGCGGTGGAGCTCGGCGGCGATGGCGATGAGGACGTTGGTGGGGTCGTGGGGTTGGTTGGTGATGGTGCGGAGGGAGGTGACGCGGTGACGGAGGGCCGGGGGGGCTTCGGAGGCGATGGCGTTGATGTTGAGGCCGAGGCCGATGAGGTCGGCTTTTTGGATTCGTTCGCAGAGGAGGCCGGCGAGTTTTTTATTTTCGTGGAGGATGTCGTTGGGCCATTTGAGGAGGATATCGCTGGTGTTACAGAGTTGGGCGGCGGCGGCGCGGACGGCTAGGCCAGCGACGAGGGGGAGTTGGTGGGGGGCGAGGTGTTCTTCGATGGGGAGGACGAAGGTGACGGTGAGGACGCCTGGGCCGGACCACCAGGTGTTGCCGGCGCGGCCCCGGCCGGCGGTTTGATGACTTGTGAGAATGATGGCGGGGGCGAAGAGATCGCCGCGGCGGCGCATGACGGCGGCGTGGTCGTTGGTGGAGCGGAGGCGCGGGAACCAGTGGAGGCGGAAGGGACGGAGGCCTTTTTTTAGTCGGTCGAGATTGAATTGCGATGGATGCTGCACTGCTCGTGCAGACTTTACTTGGAAGGCGTGGGGGTGCAAACGAACGCCCTCACCCCGGCCCTCTCCCGGCGTACCGGGAGAGGGTGGAGGAGCAACAGGCGGTGAGGCGTCAGGGCGTCTTGGGCTTTTCGAGAGGGGTTACCTGGAGGGTGAGTTTTTCGGTCTTTCGCAGTACGGTGATGGGCGAAGGTGTGTTGACTTGTTCGTCGGTGAGGAGGCGATGGAGGTCGTCGATGCTGGAGATGGTTTTTGATGCGAAGGAAACGATGACGTCGCCGTCGACAATGCCGGCCCGGGCGGCGGGGCTGTCGGGGTCTACGTTGAAGACCTGGACGCCGGATTCGCCGGGGAGGTTGTGGAAGCGGACGACACGGCGCTGGAGCGGGACGTTCTGGCCTGCGACGCCGATGTAGCTGCGGCGGATGTGGCCGTCGCGGATGAGCCTTGCGGCGACGAACTTGGCGGTGTTGCTGGGGGTGGCGAAGCAGATGCCCTGGGCCGGGAGGATGACGGCGGTGTTGACGCCGATGACTTCGCCGGAGGAGGTGACGAGGGGCCCGCCGGAGTTGCCGGGATTGAGGGCGGCGTCGGTCTGGATGACGTTGTCGATGAGCCGGCCGGACCCGGATCGGAAGGAACGGGCGAGGGCGCTGACGACGCCGGCGGTGACGGTAGCCTGGAAGCCGTAGGGGTTGCCGATGGCGATGACGAGCTGGCCGACCTGGATGGACTGGGAATCGCCGAAGCCGGCCCAACTGAGGTTGGGAGCGTCAATGCGGATGACGGCGAGGTCGGTGTCGGGATCGTCGCCGACAAGGGTGGCGCGGTATTCGCGGCCGTCGGAGAGTGTAACGTCGATACGGTCCGCGCCGTGCACGACGTGGCTGTTGGTGAGGATGAAACCGTCCGGGGTGAAGACGAAACCAGAGCCGGAACCGCCTTGGGCCTGAGGCGGCGTGCCGGGCTGGGCCTGGGCGACGCGGTGGCGGACTTCGATGTTGACGACGGCGGGGCCGACGCGTTTGACGGCCTTGATGACGGCGGTTGAGTAGGCGTCGAGCAGTTCGTCGTCGGAATGAGTGACGGGTGCGACAACTGGCGCGTGTTCGATCGTTGCGTTGCTGGAGACGAGTTCGAGTATTCGATTCATGGTGATGGACTCCTTGCCTCATTTATTGAGTGCAGGGGATTGTAGGCAGGTGGAATTATTATGTGTAGTACATGCCGATAGAAGGTATACTATCTAAATGGATACTATGGAGGCTTTTTGAAGCGTAATCATCGGGTTTGTCCGGCGGAACAGACGCTTGGCCTGATTGGCGGGCGGTGGAAGGTGGTCGTTCTGTGGCATTTGTTTCAGGGGACGATGCGGTTCTCGGAGCTTAAGCGGTGTTTGCCGGGGGTTACGCCGAAGATGCTGACGCAGCAGTTGCGGGATCTGGAGCGGGATGGGCTGGTGGGGCGGAAGGTGTATGCGGTGGTGCCGCCGAAGGTGGAGTATTCGGTGACGGGGCTGGGGGCGAGTTTGCGGCCGGTGGTGGAGGCGATGTGCAAGTGGGGGAAGGGTTGCGGGCGGCGGCTATAGGCGGCCGAGCTTGAATTGCCAGAGGACGACCAAGACGGCTGCCCCGAGTATCGTAAACAGGATCCCGGCCAGTGTCTTTTCTGCTGATTCATCCCGTGGCGTGGGGGACAGAACCGTATGGATTCTTCCCAAAGCCCAGAGAATTAAACCGCCAACCAAAAGCGTGATTCCCCAAGTGGGCTCAGTTTTTTGGTGGAGTCCGTCCTGATCAAAGGCACAAAGACGATTGATCCAAGCGGATAAGAAACAAAAAATGCCGACGGCCGAGATGAGAACGCCGAGAACTTGTGAAGCCATGTCCGCACTCCATCCTTTCGAAAGCCTGGGAAAAGAATATCGCGATCACGCATTCGCGTGGGACTGGACTTGTTTTTCGGCGTGGTAGGAACTTCTGACCATGGGGCCGGATTCTACGTGGCGGAGGCCTCGGGATTCGCCTTTGATTTTCCAGGCGGTGAATTCGTCGGGGTGGACCCAGCGGGTGACGGGGAGGTGTTTGAGGGTGGGCTGGAGGTATTGGCCTAGGGTGAGGATGTCGCAACTGATGGAGACGAGGTCGTCGAGGACGGCGTCGATTTCGGATTCTTCTTCGCCGAGGCCCAGCATCATGCCGGTTTTGGTGATGAAGCCCTGCTCCTTGGCGATCTGAAGGAGTTTCAAGCTGCGGTGATATTTGGCCTGGGGGCGGACGATCTTGTAGAGGCGGGGGACGCTTTCGATGTTGTGGTTGAGGATGTCGGGCTTTTCGTTCAGGACGAGCTGCAGGGCGTCCCAGTTGCCGCAGAAATCAGGGATCAATACTTCGACGCTGGTGCCGGGGGACTGGCGGCGGACTTCGCGGAGGGTGTGGGCCCAGACGGCTGCGCCGCCGTCGGGGAGTTCATCGCGGTTGACGCTGGTAATTACCACGTGCTTGAGGCCCATGGTGGCGACGGCGTCGCCGACGCGGACGGGTTCATCGAGATCGAGGAAGGGAGGACGGCCGGTGGCGATGTTGCAGAAGCCGCAGGAGCGGGTGCAGATGTCGCCGAGGATCATGAGGGTCGCGGTGCCGGCGGCCCAGCATTCGCCCATGTTGGGGCACTTGGCTTCCTGGCACACGGTGTGGAGCTTGTGGGAGTTGACGAGGTTGAGCAGCTTGGAGTACTCAACGCCGCCGGGCATTTTCATTTTTAGCCAGGAGGGCTTGCGGCCAATGGCGGGGTTGGGGTCGGGAGGTGCGCCGGTCAGGATGTTGAGTGGGAGGGGCATTTGTGGCTGGTGGATATTAGGAATCATCGGCTATTTGAGCAAACACGGTGGTCCGATACACGCGAAGTTGGCAAGCCGTTATACTGCCGGGGTGAACCCACTTCGTATTCTCGCTCTTGGTGACGTTGTAGGAAGGCCCGGCCGGCAGGTGATCCATCAGAAACTGCCTGCGCTGGTGCGGGAGCGGGATATTCACCTGGTGATTGCCAATGGGGAGAATATTGCGGGGGGAAGCGGGATCACGACCAATTTGTTTCATAAGCTGCGGTCGTATGGGGTGGATGTGGTGACTTTGGGGGATCATGCGCTCAAGCGAGCGGACATTATTCCGACACTGGCGGCAAGTGAGCGGATACTGCGGCCGGCGAACCTTTCGAAGGATGCTTCGGGGCGGCTGTATACGGTTGTTACAACTTCAACTGGCGTGCAGGTGGCGGTGTTTTGTCTGTTGGGGCGGATCTTTATGAATCTGCCATCGAACGATCCGTTTGAGATGGCCGACCGGATATTCGAGCAGATTCCGGAGCGGGTGAAGATCAGTGTGTGCGATGTGCATGCGGAGGCGTCGAGCGAGAAGATTGCGATGGGGCATTGGCTGGATGGGCGGTGCTCGATGATCTTTGGGACACACACGCATATTCCAACGGCGGATGCGCATGTGCTGCCGGGTGGGAGCGCGTACATCAGCGATGTGGGGATGTGCGGGCCGTACGATTCGGTGCTGGGTCGACGCAAGGAACGGGTGCTGAAGTACATGACGACGAGCATGCCCGCGATGTTTGAGGTGGCGACCGGGGACGTACGGATGTGCGGGGCGATTGCGGAGATTAATTCGGAGACTGGGCGCGCGATATCGATCGAGCGCGTGGAGGTTCTGGGCGGGACGGCGGATCAGGCGTACGACGCAGATGATGCGAACAAGCCTTCGGGTGGGGATTGAAAAGGCCGGCAGACGCCCTTCAAAATTTGCAGGGCGCGGAGCGCGATTCCTTTAATAATGTTACGTGCGACGAACTCTAGTCGGCTTTCACTGGCAGCCACGCGCCGCTCTTTGCGGAGTCGAGGACTGCGTCGCAGACACGCTGGGTGCGCAGGGCGTCTTTGAAGTCTGGCATGGCGGGCTTGCCGTTGCTGAGGCCCTGGATGAAATCGGCGACCGCGTGGACGAAAGTGTGTTCGTAGCCGATCTGGAGGCCGGGCACCCACCAGTGCTTCATATAAGGATGGTCGGGGTCGGTGACGTGGATGGACTTCCAACCGCGGAGGATGCCTTCGTCGCGATAGTCGAAGAAGCTAAGGCGGTGGAGGTCGTGGAGGTCCCAGAAGATGGAGCCGTTTTCGCCGTTGATCTCGAAGGTGTATTCGGCCTTGTGGCCTCGGGCGTAGCGGGTGGATTCGAAGGTGGCCATTGAACCATTGTCAAAGCGGGCCATGAAGGCACAGGCGTCGTCGATGCCGACCTTCTCGACCTTGCCGGTGAGATTGTGCTTGCGTTCCTTGATGAAGGTTTCGGTCATGGCGCTGACGGAGTTGATCGGGCCGTTGAGCCAGAGGGCGGTGTCGATGCAATGGGCGAGAAGATCGCCGGTGACGCCTGAGCCGGCGGCGGCGGCGTCGAGACGCCAGAGGGCCGCGCCGCCCTGGGGGAGATCCTTGTTGATGGTCCAGTCCTGGAGGAACTTGGCGCGGAAGTGGAAGATGCGGCCGAGGCGGCCCTGGTCGATCAACTGCTTGGCGAGGGTAACGGCAGGCGTGTAGCGGTAGTTGTACCAGACGAGGTTGGGAACCTTGGCGGCCTCGACGGCCTTGACCATTTCCTCGCCTTCGGCGCTGTTCATAGAGAGGGGCTTTTCGCAGAGAATCA
>JBBRHH010000345.1:0-6818 GCA_038222915.1 Tepidisphaerales bacterium | reverse complement strand
GGATGGAGATTGGGGAGATCGCGATGCCACAGTTCCAATTGGGCGTAACTAGTCCGGCCATCCAATACTGGATGCACATTTGCCCAGCCGATGATGGCAGCGATGAGCAGGCCGGCGACTGCTGCTAGTTGAAATCGAAAGTTTGAAATCTGGCCAAGCAGCATCGCGGCGATCGGGATGCCCAAAACGAAAAAGCGACTCTGCAAATGGGTGAAGCCGATCCAGAAGATCATCAGGAAGAGTAAGAGGAGCAGGAGGACACGTGGTTCGGTGGCGCGGAATCCGATTACCCCGGCCACAATCGACAGGGGCAACAGCAGGAATGCGTAGCGCCAGTCGAGCATCACCTCTTTGAAGGCCGCGTGAAGATGAGCGCCTATTGAATGCTGATCGGCGCGCGGCTTGTGCGCCAGTTCCCAGCGCGTTTCCTGGAGCGGGCTGAAGTGGCCTCGGCCGAGAACGGACATCGCTTCTGGAAAGACCGGGTTGCCCGTCCAGCGCCAGGTGCGAATCAGCCAGGGGGAGAAGGTGATGAGACCAACCAGGACGAAAAGGGCGAATCGCGGAACATATTGCTTTGGATGGAACTTGCCTGAGAGCATGGCTGCGATTGGGAGGCCGATGAGAACCATGGGGACGGCGGTGAGCTTCGCGCCGCAGGCAAGGCCGGCGAAAATTCCGGCCAGGACGAGATTTCGAACTGTTTGAGTTGAGGCCGAGCGCAGGGTCCAGACGATGGCCAGCGTGGCATACAGGAGAAGGCCGGCCTCGTCGTAGGCTACGCTGCCGAGCATCATGATCCACGGCGTAGTCGCGGCGGCGACGCCTGCGATGGCTTTTCCCGCGGGCGATTTTGCCGCGCCGGCGATGGCCAGCACCATCAGCACCATGTAGGCGAGCATCAGGAACTGGGCCGCGTACATCGGCGTCCATGGCCCGCCGCGGATGTGCATGAAGAGGAGGAACTGCACTTCGACGTTGTATGGGAAGTAGGAGAAGACATTGTGGTGAAGCGGGATGATGCGATGGGCCTCGTACCACTCGCGCGGCACCTGCAGGTGATATTCCAGCACGTCATATGGGTGCGGGTCACCCAGCCAGAGGAGGCCCGGCGGCAGCGTCGCGGCGACGGCGACCATCGCGAGGAACGGCATGGCGGCGATCCAGAGGGCACCCCAACTGGCGGGTTGGCGGAGCCATGTTTCCATGCGCGCGAACGGCTTCGTCGCAAGCGGGCGACGATCGCGGTAGAAGAAAATCGCCCAGAGGCAGAGACTTGCCAGCGGTAGGATGAGCGCAGTACCGCAGTTTAAGACGCCTGCCAATCCGAGACCCAGCGCCGCCAGGCTATAGATGCCGAGGCCGAGCCCAGCGGCCGTCGCAATCCATAACGTACCCGCATCCCCGCGATTGATTCTCAACACACGCAGCAAGACCGATCCCAACAGCGCCCCGCTTCCAATCCATGCGCCTACAAAAACGACTTCGTCACGAATGATGGAGATGACCTGGAAGATGCCGTTTCCGGCGTAGCCGACGACCGTGGCCGAGACGACGACGAGGCAGGCGATTAGGACGCCGGCACGGGTTTGATAGAGTGGAGGCGTTTTTTCCAACCCTGCTTCAGGCTCGGCCGTCGTTTTACGCCGTCGGGTCTTGGCCAAGATCGTCCTCGTCTTCGCCGTCGGGCGCGTTGAGCTTGAACAGTTGTTCCATCGCATGCAGGTATTGTGCGGCCGGCCCGTGCATCGCGTCCGACTGCCGAAGTGTCTGAATCGGATCGTGCAGCAGCTTGTTCACCAGCCGCCTCGCCAGTTCCTCGAGGTGTGATTTCTCCTGCTCGTCCAGAGGGCCCAGCTTCTTGACCGTGCGCGCCACTTCCTGCGCCGCGATGTCCTGATATCGCTTGTAGAGCCGATCGATCATCGGCCCCATGGCCCGCTGGCGGTGCCACAGGACGAATTCCTGCAACTGCTGGGCGACGATTTCTTTCGCGGCGGTTGTCGCACCGGCACGCTCGTTTTGTGTGGTGGCCACGACCTGTTGAAGATCGTCGAGGTTGTAGAGGTAGACATTCTCGATGTCGCCGACGCCGGACTCGATGTCGCGCGGCAGCGCGATGTCGATCAGAAACATCGGTCGATATCGTCGGCGGGCGACGATGCGGGCAAAAGCGTCCCGTGTGATGATCGGTTTGGCCGATCCAGTGGACGAAATCACGATGTCGGCCGCGACGAGATGGTCGGAAAGATTGTCGAACGGCACCGGCTCGGCGTTGAAACGCTCAGCGAGCCGGCCGGCCTTATCGGCATCACGATTGCAAATCAGCAGCTTGCCGGGCGAGAGCGCCGCAAACCCGGTCAGCGCCAGCGTGGCCATTTTGCCAGCGCCGATGCTGAGCACCGTCTTGTCCTGAAAGTGATCGAAGATGCGCCGGGCGTAATCCACTGCGACACTCGCAACGCTCACGCGGCCTTCGCACAGAGCCGTATCGCGCATGACCTGTTTGCCGACAGCGAGCGCCCGTTGAAACAACGGATTGAGCATCGCGCCGGTCGACTGGGCCGCGCAAGCCGCGTCGTAGGCGTCGCGCACCTGTCCGAGTATCTGCGTTTCGCCGAGCACCATCGAGTCGAGTGAAGAGACCACGTTAAACAGGTGATCGACGACGTCTTTGTCGGTCTTCGTATACAGATGCGGCTCGAATTGCTCCGCGCCGGCGGTGTGAAACTGCCCGATGAACTCGATCAGCTCTTCCACGCGCGGATGGCTGTGCACCGGACGCGACGTGTAAAACTCCACGCGGTTGCACGTGGAGAGCAGCACCAGTTCGGCCTCGGGGAAGCGTTCGCGAAATTGATCGGTGGCCGCCCGCGCCTGCTGGGTGTTGAAGGCGAGCTTCTCGCGCACCGCGAGCGGCGCGCTGGTGTGATTGAGTCCCAGGAGGAGTAGGCGGTTCATCGGCCGCTCCCTCCGACAAACTGCACCGCGATCAACACGCCGATCATCAAAAGGAAGCCGCAGATGCTCAGTGTGGCCGCGCGCCGGCCGCGAAAGCGGGGATTGATCGGGGCGTGCAGGACGATCGCGTAGACGGCCCAGGCGAGGAGCGCCAACAGCAACTTCGCGAGCGGAGGCGCCTGTTTGGTCGAGCTCCATTGGACGATGCCGGTGATCAAGGCGATGGTGAGCAGCGCGAACCCGAGCGTGACGGAAACTACGTTGAGGTGTTCCAATCGCTCCAGGCTGCCCAGGCTCTTGCCCGGCGGGCCCTTTTGGCGGAGACGACGACTGACGATCACGTACATGGCGCCGCCGGCGGCCGCGATCGCAAAGGCGACTGCACCGCCATACGCGCTGACACGGTGCACCCATTGCCAGGCATTGTGGCCGTACGGTCGATACTCGCGCGCCCCGAACAACACCGAGCCGACCAGCAACAACACAATGATCGGTCCAACGAACCAATCCAGCCCGGTCAGTGGCTTGCGGCCTTGAATATAAAACAGGAACAGCCCGAGCAGACACGCCAGCCAGATCAGCGCGTCAAAGTTGTCGCCAACCGGCAGCCAGCTTCCACGCGTCGTCGAGTGCCAGATCAAGACAACCAGCGCCATCGCGCCGCCGGCCGCCATGAGCACTTTCGAAGCAACACGCAGCCGATCGTTCTCATCCCACTTCAAACGGGCGAGCGAGCAAATAACTCCGCAGGCAACCAACACGGCCGCCAGAATCAGCAGCGCGAACTGGATGGAAGTTGGTTGGCCTATCGGCGCGGGGTCAACGAACCCAAGCGGCAACGACAGCCCGACGACAAAATCAGGCATTTGGATCATTCCTCCGCAATTTGCCCTCGATCCACTGTTGTACCGCGTCCAACCCCCCTTGTTCGTGGACCGCCAGTGCTTCGGGACCGGCCAGGGCCCGGAAAATTTCCTGCCGCCGGGCCGGGTCGGGAACCTGCGCTTTAATTATTGGCCTTAGCTGCACCATCGTCTGCGCCATTCGCAGGAGGGCAGGGTCGAGCCGCTCTACAAGCCGGTCGCGGATGGCAGCGGCCAGGGTGGGCGAACCGCTCGCGGAAATCGCAAGTGTGACGGCCCCATCTCGCCATATCGCGGGCAGCGTGAAGTCTCCGGGCGCTTCATCATTCAGGTCGGCCCGGTTCACCAGAATGCCACGGCGATGTGCTTCGGCTGTCACGGCATCGTTTATTTCGGGAGAGTTCGTCGCGGCGAACGCCAGCGTTGCTCCGTCCAGGTGGCGCGGCTCGAAGAATTCCACGACCCGCTCCACACCGAATGGCATGTCGGACAAGATCATTGGCGCAACGCAACGAACCTTAGCTCCCGCGGCCAGCAGGCCCGTCGCCTTTCGCAGGGCCACGCCCCCGCCGCCGACGATGACGGCCAATCGACCTTTAAGATTCAGCAGGATGGGATAGCTGTCGGGCACGGTGAATCGCTCAGTTTACAAGTTGGTGCGCCCGTGGTCCATGCGGTCGTTCCAGTTGGACAGTGTTGCGCATATCGAAACAGTCGAAGCGGACAAAGCGTTGGCGGCGCGAATGGACATTTTTGGAATGCTCTGAATTTGAGGTGGAAATAACGTTTCCATTAAATGCAACTATATGGCACGGCGTTTACGTATGCTGCGATGTGCCAACTCAGGATCGCGATTTTCTGCGGACCTCATTTTGACGGAATATAAAACACATCGACTCTTGTTGGGTTGCAACGGAGACGCGTTAGCCTGGAGGCGCACGTCTGTTGCCGTTTGGCATCTCTGATTGATCAGTGAAATTCAATTTACCACGCGTGCCATATTGCCCGTGCCGGGCAGGTGCGCGCCTTTTTCGAAACGGAGACCCTATGTTTGAACTTGACCAGATCAGGCGTGACGCCCCGACTCGCCGGCGATTCATGAAGTTAATGGGCGCGGCCGGCATTGGCGCGGCCGCGATGCGATTGGTCGAAACGCCCGAGGCGTATGCGGCGGACGTTGCCAGCCGTTACGCGGGCGGCGCAAGTGCGGACGCCGCGGCTACGGTTTCGCCGGACGCGAAGACGAATCACTTTCCCGGCATTCCGGGCCGCAACGTCAACGAGCAGGCGCTCAACTTTGCGTTGACGCTCGAGTTGCTTGAAGCTGATCTGTATCGTCAGGCCCTCAACGCCGCGAGCGGCCATTCAAACAGTGCGCCGCTTTCCACCGCGCCCACCGGCTATCGGCTGAAGGTCCCCGCCGGGTCGATTGGCGCCGGCGCATCCGCCGACGCATTCGACTACCTGCGCATCTTCGCGTACGTCGAGGCCACCCATCGCGATTTCCTCATCACCACGATTAAATCGATGGGCGGCACTCCGGTGAAAGCCAACCCGCGCGGTTATAAGCTTCCTCCTGGAATCAAGCCCAATCTCTCCTCGATCCTAGGCGCCATTCTTCCGCTCGAGGAGACGGGCGTGCGAGCGTATCTGGGTGCAATTCCGTTCGTGACCAACAACACGATTGCACAGGCGGCGGCCGAGATCTTTTCGACTGAGGCCCGTCACTCGGCCGTCATCAATACGGTTCTCGGGAATGACGCCGGCCCGCACAAAATGGCCGGCGATCAAAGCGTCGTCCCCAAGCCCCCGGCCGACAACGCGCTGGAATACTTCCTGGCGCCTTCCGTCGTTCTCGAACGCGCCTCCGCCTTTTTCAAGTAAGCAAAACGACGCGACCGCGACACCGCAACTCAGAATCTAAAAAGGAAAATTTCATGAATCCGCAGAAAACTACATCTTCGAGCCGCCGCACATTTCTCGGCGGCGCAGCGGCCCTGGCGGCCGCCTCTGTCATCCCTGCCAGCAAAGCGTTTGCTGTCAGCCCCGCACTCACTTACAGCGACATTCCCGGCACCGGCGACGTGAAAGTCGTCAACTATGCCCTGGCGCTGGAGCAACTGGAGGCCGACTTCTATCACCAATGTGTCCTCCGCCTCACCACCGGCGGCACCAATTACCTTGGAACCACAATCCCGGGGCTTAACCTCGATCCGAGCACCCATGAAGATGTGCGCTACATGATCCGCTTCGGCGAAGTGGAACGGCTTCACCGAAATCTGCTCACGTCGGTTCTTGGCAACAAGGCCATTGGCGCTTTCAAGTATCAGTTCGGCATCGAAAGCAAAAGCCGCCAGCAGATCATCCAGATGGCCGCCGATGTTGAAGCGACCGGCGTCTCCGCCTATCTGGGCGCTATTCCGTTTTTCAGCTCCGGCAGCCAGTATCTCCCCGTGGCCGGCGCGATTCAGGGCACCGAAGCGCGGCACACGGCCCAGTTGTTTGCGCTACTGAATCAGATCTTCGATGTGCCGCTGAACGTCGCTCCCAAGCCGTATCAGAATCACGGCGCGGATTCGCCCCTCGGCCCCAATCAGGTGTTGGCGGCCGTCTCCCAATACATCGTCACCACCTGATATGCGTCGCAACAAACACTTCAACTCGAACGAACAAAGCCCGCGGCCACGGCTTCGTGGCCGCGGAGCTTTTACGTTCCTGGAGATTCTCTTTTCCGTCATGATCCTTGGCATCGGGTTCATGATGATCGCAGCCATTTTTCCGGTTGCGATCCGCCAGACGCAGAGCAACATGGAGGATGCCAGCGCCGCGGCCATCGGCCGGGATGCGGTCGCGGTTATAGAACGGATCGCTACCGAACAGACCATGCCAAGCACCGACGACGTGGTTGGCTGTCCCGATGCGTTCTGGACGGCCATCCGGGGCGACCTGCGGCTCGACCGGGACCGGCGATGCGCCTGGACGGCAGTCTATCGG
>JBBRHH010000344.1:0-6826 GCA_038222915.1 Tepidisphaerales bacterium | reverse complement strand
TTGACTCATCGGTCCATTGCACGGCCGCCGTCGGTGACATGATTCATCGCTTCATTTGCCCTAATATGTCGCTGACCTATGAGCGAATCTGATTTTCCGAAATCGAATATTCTGATTGTGGACGACGAGAAGGAGCATGCGCAGGTGATGTGCGAGGCGCTCGAGCGTCTGGGGCATCATTGTGATGTGACTTACAGTCTTGGGCAGGCGCGTTCCAAACTGGATCGGGGCGGGTACGACGTAGTGGTGAGCGATCTGGTGATGGAGGGGAAGCGCGATGGGCTCGAGATGCTGGATCTAAGCAAGTCGCTGCATCCTGCGCCGCCGGTGCTGCTGGTGACGGCGCATGCCGATATTCCAACGTGCAAACAGGCCATGAACAACGGGGCGTTTGATTACATCGAAAAGCCGCTGGACCTGGAATATTTCCGCACGCAGGTGAACCGGGCAGCCACGCATGCATCCCTTAAAAAACAGAATCAAGTGCTTCAGGAGCAACTGACGGAAGGGGCCGGGTTTGAGGCCATCATCGGCACCAGCATGGCCGTCAAGCGCGTTGTGCAGACGGCCCGGCAGGTCGCGCAGAGTGATATTCCGGTGCTGATCATGGGAGAGAGCGGGACAGGCAAGGAACTGGTTGCGAAGGCGATCCATCACGGCAGCCGGCGGCGGAAGAATCGGCTGGTGGCGCTGAACTGCGCCGGGCTGAGTGAGAGTATTCTGGAAGATGAATTGTTCGGCCATGTGAAGGGTGCGTTTACCGGCGCGCAGACGGATCGTGAGGGGCGGTTTGAACATGCGGATGATGGGACGCTGTTCATGGACGAGATCGGCGACATGCCGGCCGCGATGCAGGCCAAGTTGTTGCGTGTCTTGGAGAACGGCGAGGTCGTGCGGTTGGGGTCGAACGATCCGGTGAAGGTGAATGTGCGGCTGGTGAGCGCGACGAATCGGCGGCTGGAGGAGATGGTTGCCGACAAGACATTTCGCGAAGACCTGTATTTTCGGATCAAGGGCGTGACGATTGTGATTCCGCCGCTGCGCGAGCGGCGGGAGGATATTCCGCTGTTGATTCATTATTTCATGCAGCGCGCGGCCGAGGAGCACCACAAGCAGATCGACGGGATTCGGCCCGAGGCGCAGCAATTGTTGATGTCGTACGCGTGGCCGGGGAACGTACGGGAGTTGCGCAGCGTGATCAGCAACATGGTGGTGTTGTCGAGCGAGAAGAAGCTGGGGCTGGAGAACCTGCCGACGGAGATCCGGCCAAGCCGGATTGATTCACAGGTGGGGATGAGCAGCCTGGCCGGGATCAAGCTGGAGCATGCGGAGAAGGAACTGATCCGCAATACGCTGAAGATGGTGAACGGGAACCGAGAGCAGGCCGCGAAGATTCTGGGGATCGGGGAGCGGACGTTGTATCGGAAGATCAAGGAGTATGGGTTGCATGAGTGAGCGGGGGCGACCGTTTGTTCACCGCGGAAACGCCGAGACACAAAGGGACACGCGGAGAATTGCAGATTTGAAAGTTGAGGGTGGAAGAGGAATTTGGCATGACTCCATTACCGTTTCGAATTGGCCATGGTTATGACATTCACCGGCTGCAGGATGGCGGGAAGCTGGTCTTGTGCGGGGTGACGGTGGCGACGGATATTTCGCCGATTGCGCACAGTGATGGGGATGTGGTTTTTCACGCGATTGTGGATGCGCTGCTGGGGGCGATGGGGTGGGGGGATATTGGGGAGATGTTTCCGAATACCGATCCGCGCTGGAAGGACGCCGAGAGCAGTGTCTTTGTGCGGGAGGTTTATACGAAGGTGCAGAACAAGGGTTTTCGGCTGCTGAATCTGGATGTGACGATCATGGCGGAGCGGCCTCGGATCAAGCCGTTTAAGGCCGAGATGGTGCGGGCGCTGAAGGAGTTGTTTCATGGGCCGGTGAATGTGAAGGCCGGGACGAATGAGGGGTGCGATGCGATTGGGCGCGGGGAGGCGATTGCGGCGCATGCGGTGGTGCTGGTGGCGGGGGATATTTCGCCGGAGGGATAAATAAAGGGAGGTGGGAGCAATATGTCTCAAGAGGACGCATCCCAGATCAATTCGCCTGAGCCCGCCCCGGCGATGCTTGAATATCATTCCGGCCGGCTGGCGAAGGGACCCCCAATTGTTTCATTTGGCCGGCTCGGTCTTGCCTTTTCGACGATTGGATTCGCCGGCACTCTATCGATGTTCTTTCTATCCCGCGCGTACGGGTTTCGCTCGGAATTGCACGATGTCATGGTGGGCGCGCCGGGATACCTCAGTTTTGTTGGATTTGGGTGCGGCATCGGTGGTTGGTTTCGGAGGGGGAGCCGAGAAACCGGTATGTGCGGGGTAATTCTCGCGTTGATCAACGGAATGCTCATTCCGCTCATCACACACTCCTGAACTTTGGCCGTTATTTGATGCCGTACTCCAGCTTGAGCGCATCCAATGACGCGCCGATCTCCGCATCCGTCATCGGCCGATCCCAGAATAGGATGCGGGCGATTTCGCCCTTGAAGCTTTCCCGGCCAGGGTGGTTCTGCGCGTCGCGCTCCTGGCCAATCGCCATCTTGGACGGGTTGCCTTTCGGGTTCACCTTGATCGGGCTAGACGCGACGGGTTTGGCGTCGTTCACGTAGACGTCGATGGTAACTTCTTCCGTGCCCGCGCCCATCCGGCCTGCGAGAACGTAGAAACGGTTTTGTTCGAGTTTTGGGCCGAGGATCTGCGGGTTGTTTTTGTCCCAGCGACCAAAAGTGATGCCGTTGCGCGAGCCGGCCCAGAGGACGTTGTCGTCGGTGACGCCGCCCCAGAAGCCTTCATAATTGCCGCCGTTTTTCAGGTTGCCGAAGAAGGCGTTGACGTCCTTCTCCATCGTCACCTGCTGGTGCACGGTGAGAACGGCAAACCAGGTGTAGCCGCTGCCGGTGATGAGATGGTCGAAGGCGTCTTCGTCGTCGTTGAGAAGCTCGTGCTTTTCGAAGTCGATGGAGTTGTGGCCCTTTAAGCCTTCAATGGATTTGACGAGGGACGGTCTGCCGTTAGGCCGGGTGAATTTGAAATCCCTGGCCTTGAAGTCGGCTTGGTTCTTCCAGTTGATGATCTTGGCGCCATCGAACTCGACGCCTTTGTCGGCGTTGAGGTCGACGATGAGGCCGGCCGGGGGGAGGGCGGGTTTGGTGGTGGGCTTTGCGTCGTCGGCGCGGCTGGGAAAGGTTGTGGCGAGGAAGGTTAATAGGGCGATCAGTTGCGGCGTCATTCGACGCTTTATTGCGGTGGGCATGGTGTTGATACCGCGACTGGTCAGATGCGGTTGACGGAGATCGTTCCGCATTCCGGGCACTTGCCCGGGGTGGATCGTAAATCGTAGCCGCAAGCTGGACACGATCCTGGGTTCTTGTCCGATTTAACTTTTCGTACTCGGTGCTTCAGCATCCGAAATGCAGTTGTGACAAAGGCCAAACCGATAAAGAACCACCACGGAGCGGAAACGATCCAGAGTTCAGCCTGATGGGTCGTCGCGTTACCGAGACTGTTGGTGAGCGAAAATTTTGAGTGTTCGATCTTGAAGCAAAATCCGCGGCTGAGCCAGAAGGACTCAGCCGGCCGCGAGAAAGGGTAGCTCAGCGGAATATCGTGGCAATATCGAAATGTCGAATCGCCAGGATCGTGGGCTACGGCGCGCAAATCACTCATGGTCACGGCTGCGGTAGGCCCGAGAAAGCTGTGACGCCAACGTCGAAAATAGAACGTGCCGTCCTTGCAGGTCAGCACAGTCTCGTTATTGGTTGTAGACGTATTGGAAATCCATCTGAACGAATCGGAGACAATCGCGCTGCGCCCAGCTTCGGCCGATATCAAAACCGCGAACCCGATGACCAGCGAAAGAGAGATCTTGCGGGGCTGTCGCGCCATCTGTCCTCGTCCGCCGATCTCCTTGGTGGGATTTCGTTTACTTCTTTGGCCTATTCTCTTTGGCCCAGGAATCCCGCAGTGACACCGTGCGATTGAACACCAACTTCCCCAGCGCTGAGTCTTTGTCGACGCAGAAGTATCCATGCCGTTCGAACTGGTAGCGCGCGCCGACTGCCGCATCGCTCAAGCTTGGCTCGAGACGTGCGTTGGTCAGGGTTTCCAGTGAATTCGGATTCAGATTGACCTTCCAATCCTGACCTTCCGGCACATCGTCGGAATCGGGCTTGGCGAAGAGATGATCGTAAAGCCGCACCTCGGCCTCGATGGAGTTGTCGGCCGAGACCCAGTGGAGCGTGCCTTTGACCTTTCGGCCGTCGGGGGAGTCGCCGCCGCGGGTGGCCGGGTCGTAGGTGCAGTGGACGGCCGTGACGTTGCCGGCCGCGTCCTTCTCCACGCTGGTGCACTTGATGAAATAGGCGTAGCGCAGGCGCACTTCCTGGCCTGGGGTGAGACGGAAATATTTGGGCGGCGGCACTTCGCGGAAATCGTCCTGCTCGATGTAGATGGTGCGCGAGAAAGGCACCTTGCGCGTGCCGGCCGACGGGTCTTCGGGGTTGTTGACAGCGTCGAGCGCCTCGACCTGATCCTCCGGATAGTTGTCGATGATCACCTTTAATGGACGCAGCACGCCCATCACGCGCGGGGCGCGCTTGTTCAGGTCATCGCGCAGGAAATTTTCCAGCACCTGGATCTCCACGGTGCTGTTGAACTTATTGACGCCGATATGCTTGCAGAAGGCGACGATTGCCTCCGGCGTGTAACCCTTGCGGCGGAAACCGCTGATCGTCGGCATGCGCGGATCGTCCCAGCTCTTGACGATGCCTTCCTGCACCAACTGCAAAAGCTTGCGCTTGGAGAGCATGGTGTAGGTGAGGTTCAGCCGGGCGAATTCGATCTGCTGCGGATGCCAGATCTTTTTACCCCATGGGCCGCTGCCGTCATCCGTTCGGCCTTCATTGACTGACGCGATGAACCAGTCGTAGAGCGGCCGATGGTTTTCGAATTCGAGCGTGCAGATGGAGTGTGTGATGCTTTCGGTGCTGTCCTCGAAGCCGTGCGCCCAGTCGTACATGGGGTAGATGCACCACTTGTCGCCGGTGTTGTGGTGGGTTTCGTGGAGGACGCGGTACATGACCGGATCGCGCAGATTGATGTTGGGCGAGGCCATGTCGATCTTGGCGCGCAGCGTTTTGCTGCCGTCGGGAAATTCGCCCTTGCGCATGCGGTCGAAGAGATCGATGCTTTCTTCGATGGGGCGGTCGCGATAGGGGCTATTGGTGCCGGGCCGGGTGAGCGTGCCGCGGTGTTTGCGGATTTCGTCGCCGGTAAGATCGTCCACGTAGGCCTTGCCTTTTTTGATGAGCTCGACGGCGTAGGCGTACATCATGTCGAAGTAGTCGGATGCCCAGTATTTGCCGGCCCATGTGAAGCCCAGCCAACGCACGTCTTCCTCGATGGAGCGGACGTATTCTTCCTCTTCCTTGGCCGGGTTGGTGTCGTCGTAGCGGAGATTGCAGCCGCCTGAATATTCGCCGGCGATGCCGTAGTTAATGCAGATGGATTTGGCGTGGCCGATGTGGAGGTAACCGTTGGGCTCGGGTGGAAAGCGCGTGGCGACGCGGCCGGCCCATTTGCCTGTGCGCAGGTCGTCTTCGACGATCCTGCGAATGAAATCCAAGCCTTCTTTTTCCTGTTCAGAACCCGGCGTAGTCATGCTTCCAACGATACGGGCTTGGGGCGCGGCAATCAATTCATACCGATTAACGCGGCGAACGGAGCTATCTGACGAGGCCTCTGAGCAGGGTCGGGTTGTCGGTGATGATTGTTTCCAGACCCAGGGCGATGAGCGGCTTGGCCTCGGCCTCGGTGTCGACGGTCCAGACGCCGATCTTCTTGCGGGCCTGCTGAAGCTTTGCGTGTGTGGCGGCGTCGAGCAATGTGTGCTTGAGATGGATCGCACGCCAGTCGCTGGCCGCTGCTTCAGCGACCTGGTCGGGCTGCTCGATCAACCAGGCGAGCGAGACGTCGTTGTCGCAGCGGCGGAAGGTTTCGAGTACTTGAGCGTGGAACGATTGAAGCATTGTGCGCCGGCCCGAGAGCAGGCGAAGGATTGCCCGAACCTGGTCTTCGGGAATGATGGGTTTGATCTCGATGATCAGGCCGGCCTGCGGCGGCATGGCGCCCAACACGTCGCGGAGGAGGGGAACGGTTTCATCGGTCTTGCCGCCACGTGGTGGCGATAGTTTCACGCGCTGGAGCGCCTTTGAGCTGGTCATCGAGACATCGCCACACCCGTTGGTGGTGCGGTCGAGCGTATCGTCGTGAATGACGATCGCGACGCCATCGGCCGAGCAGTGAATGTCACATTCGCACCAAATGCAGCCGGATGCCCAGGCGGACTTGAAGGCGGCGAGCGAGTTTTCGGGGTGTTGATCGTGCAGGCCGCGATGAGCGACGATGGTGGGGGTGGCGAGGGGCATGGCTTGTATACTAGGCACGACGCGTCATGGTGGCGCGGCGGAGCTCGCGGTCCTGTTCTTTCTTCTTGATGGTGGCGCGTTTGTCGTGCTGGTGTTTCGCTTTGGCGACGCCAAGCTCGAGCTTGGCCCGGCCTTTCACGAAATAAATCGCCAGGGGAATGAGCGTTACGCCGCGCTCACGCGTTTCACCGACGAGCTTTTTGATCTCGCGCCTGTGGGCCAACAGCTTGCGCTCGCGGAGGGGTTCATGATTGTATTTGCTTGCGTTCGCGTAGGGATCGATGTGGCAACCATGCAGGATCAATTCGCCGTTCTCGATCCGGGCAAACGACTCCTGCAACTGGGCCT
>JBBRHH010000343.1:0-6826 GCA_038222915.1 Tepidisphaerales bacterium | reverse complement strand
CAGGCCCGTCACCATCGCCACGCAAGTCATCCACGCATGACGCCGCCGGGTGCGCATCCGCGCATGGTTTGCTGGACGACCCAAAAAGAACATGACGCAGCCCTCGGTACGTGAATCCGCCCATGAGCTACATCGGCCCGTCCTAAGCCTGTCGAAAGGGCCGCCTCCACGTCAATCATTTATTGGTTGTTGGCGCCGCCGCGCCGGCCAACCGGAACACCCGTCCGGTCCGTGGTGCAATGCGCTCATGGTCCCCGCGCATCTCCATCTGCCCAAAGTCCAGAATATACATCGCCCCGTCCGGTCCAAACTTCACATCGATCGGACGCTCCAGGCCGTGCACGTCGTCGACATGCCGGCTGGCCGGACCAATCTGCGTATTGCGGATAAAATCCTCGACCTGCCCATTGTCCACGTTCACCAGCGCCAGCTTATATCCAATCGGCCCCACCAGTTTTTGCCCGCCCGAATCCCACGGCGAACGATCGCCGCTCAACGCCACCACCGCCGCATTGCGATTCTGCCGCAACCCGCTCAACGGCCCCGACCCCGGCAAAAACGCCAGCTTCGACGCCCCCGCCAGCGGCTGAAATTCCGCCGCCAGCAAATTCTGCTGCCGACGCGCCGGCGGCGTCAAATCACTTCGTCCATGATCCACCAGAAACGACAGCTCCCGATATCCGCTCTTGATCAGCATCTCCATCGGCGGCTGAAACCTGGCCTCCTGAATCGGCACCAGGTTCGCCGAAAAGTCAGGCCACCCATACCACTGTCCATGCACCACCTTCAGCAGCACATCCGGATCGTCCTTTACCGGCCGTGTCCCGCGCAGTTTCATCCCCTGATTGGTCATGTACAGCGCGCCGTAATCATTGAAAGCCAGCCCGGTCGGATAGCGCACGCCATGCGCTTCCACCTGCAGATCGCCACCCTCAGGATCGATCGAAAACACCGCGGCGTTGGGCTTACCATTCACCGCCCGCGGTATCCGAATATCAATGCTCTGGCCAAATGTCTGAAACGGCGCAGTTACCGCGATTTCGCCGCCGCCAAACAACCCGGCGAAAGGATTGGTGGTATTGAATCGCCACCCCAGCAGATAAACAGCATGGTTCCCGCCCGATTGATCTGTCCACACCTGATCGCACACATTGTGACTGGCGCGAAGCCAGGACATATTATCGAGCCCCACCACACCCGAATTCGTCGCCGACCCCATTCCAAAAACCAGCCGCCCATCCGGCGTAACCGCAATGTCCGTTACCGAATGATCGCCCCGCGCCGGCAGATCGCCCACCAGCGTCTTGTGCCCGCCATCATAATCCAGCGCCGTAATAACGCCGCCGCCGCTCGCGTCCCGATGCGTCACATAAATCTTTCCATGCGCCGCAACCATTCCGCCAATAGGCCCGAAAATTTCAAAATCGCTCGCGCCGACAAAGGGAAATTTCCGAGTCTTGGGATAGACGTCAAAGTACTTCCCCTCGCGCGTGAATCCAAAGATCCGCGGCGAAGTCTCATCCGCGCCGGACTCCGCAATCAGAATCGATCCGTTTGAATCAAAGGTGATTCCAGTCGGCGAAGTCAGCCCCGCGATATAAGGCCGAAGCTCCGTCCCGCTCGGATACTCCACCCACTTCCGGTCAATCACCCGCTGCTCGTCCGCCGCCAGCACGCGCGGCCCGGTGTTGCAACCGGAATTTCCAAGCAGAAGTGCGCCCAAAGAGGCCAAAATCGCACAAACGCGCAAGCAGTTTAAAGGGCGGGTGATCAAGCCGATTTTCATCATATTCAGCGTCTCCATCCAGTCCCTGCGCGCTCGCCCTCCATCAATCGTCAAATCTTCACGACTTTGACCAGATCCTTCACGTGCTCAACGCTCGTCTGGAACATCTTCGACTCCGTCGCGTCCAGTTCCACCTCAATAATCCGCTCCACGCCGTCCTTACCGAGAATGCACGGCACGCCCACAAAGTAACCGCCCACGCCATATTCCTTGTCGCAGTAAACAGCACAGGGCAGGATGCGCTTCTTGTCCTTGATGATCGACTCGGCCATCGCCACCGTGGCCGCCGCCGGCGCGTAATACGCGCTTCCAGTCTTCAGCAGCCCGACAATCTCCGCCCCGCCATTCCGCGCCCGTTTGATGATTTCTTCCAGGCGTTCTTTCCCAACCAGTTGCGTGATCGGCACGCCGCCGGCAAACGTGTAGCGCGACAGCGGCACCATGTCATCGCCATGCCCGCCCAGCAACAGCGCCTGCACGTCCTCCACGCTGCATCCCACCTCGGCCGCCAGAAAACTGCGGAACCGCGCCGTATCCAGCACGCCGGCCTGCCCAATGATCCGCTTGGTCGGAAATCCCGAAGCCTTCCACGCCACATACACCATCGCGTCCAGCGGATTGCTGACCACAATGATCACCGCGTTGGGCGAATGCTTCGCCACATTCTCCGCCACGCTCTTCACAATCCCCGTATTTGTATTGATCAGATCATCCCGGCTCATCCCCGGCTTCCGGGCAATCCCAGCCGTGATAATCACCACTTCGCTGTCGGCCGTCGGCTCATAGCTCGTCGCCCCCGTGATCTTCGCGTCAAACCCCTCGATCGGCGAAGACTCATACAAATCCAGCGCCTTCCCCTGCGGCATCCCTTCCACCTGCGGCACATCCACCAGGACGATATCGCCCAGTTCCTTGCTCGCGGCCCAGTGTGCACAGGTAGCGCCGACATTGCCGGCTCCAATAATGCTGATCTTCGCTCGTTTCATGAACTTTGGTTCCTTAAAAGTCTCTCATCCCGCCACACATTGCCACGGGGGCAACCGATTATCAGGAAACCGCATCAGGATTCAATGCGGCCACCCGCCCAACCGCCGCCCCGCAGCTTTCAATCAATGTGAATTGACCTGCCCCACAAACTTCCCCACCGCCTCCCAGATCAATCCCGGATGCACATCAAAAATGTTCTGATGCCCCGTATCCGGAATCTCCAGCCGCGTCACAGTCCCCCCCGCCGCCTTCTCCAGCCGATCCGACATCGCATGCGGCACCAGCTCATCGATCGTCCCATGCGCAATAAAAATCGGGCAATGCACTTTGCCAATCTTCGACTCACTCAAAAACGGATGCAGCAACAGCGCCCGAACCATAAACGTCGGGACAACGGGCAAAGTCGCATGCCCCATCTCCGCCATCGACGTAAACGTGCTGAATGTCATCAACGCCGCCACCGGCCTCCGCGCCGCCAGATCAATCGCCACCGCCCCGCCCAGCGACACCCCCACCGCAATCACCTTCGTCTTATCCACGTCCGGCCGCGCCATCACGTAGTCATAACACGCATCCGCCGTCGCATAACAATTCTTTTCCGATGCATGACCCCCCGACATCCCAAACCCGACGTACTCGCAAATCAACACATTCGCCCCTTCCGCCCGAAACCGGTCCGCCCACCCCACCGCATGCGCCATCGCCATCCCATTCCCATAAAACAACAGAATCGTCGGCCGCTTCGCCGCATCCGCCAGCGGCCTCTCCATCGCATCCGTCGCCGGCCCAAACAACCCCACCACCCGATCCCCACCCGCCGTCTTCAAATAAACCAGCTCCGCCGTATCCTCCGCCGCGGCCGCCTCAGAAATATTCACCCGCCCCTTCCCCTGCGTAGTCTTCCCCGGAAATATCATCCACCCCTGCCCAAAAAGAATCCCAAGCAAAAGCACCACATAAAGCACCACCAGAAATTTAACCAGCCGCTTCCCATAACGCCGCAACCGGCTCGAGGCACGTTTTGCAACAGATGTCTCCAACGATGCGGTTTCCAGATCTGTCATTCAATCACACTGAGGCGAGCTTTCATTCAATACGGCGACGATCTCCGCTTTCGCCCAGATTCGGTTCGCAACTTCCGTCTGATACTTTACAACATTCAAAAGTCGCACAAGCAGTGAAAAATACAAGATCGAAATCACGATAAATGCCGAGTCGATGATAAGGCCGATTTCGGTTTCGCGCAACATGCGAGCCAGCCCCCAAGGACCCACAAGCAAGACCAGGATTGTCGCAGGCTTGCAAACACCGTAAACCATGAAGAACAGGCATAGCCACCTCGATCGCTGAGAGAGTCGTTGATCCGGTACCCGCATCGCCAGTTCCCCAAGATAAAATAATTTTAATACCTCGCCCACCGCCGCCAGCGTCACCGCGAAGACCTCTAACCACTCATAAGTAAGTCCCCGATGCTGTCTCAAATCGGTGTAAAACCAAAAGACATAACCGAGTAGCGCCGCCACCACTGCCACTCGAATGGTGATCCGCAAAGCCCGATCCTTGTCGATGCCAGCGCCGACCGGATCAGGTCGGGTAATTAGCCATGTACCCGCTACGCCCAGCATGTTCCCAAGCAATGCCAGCCCGACGCCCCAAAAAAGAGATCCGCGCGAATCATCCCACCTGCACACTGTGCTCAACGCCACGACAATTAACCCAAACAGGATCAGCTCAATCCCCCGCTTGATTCCACAAAGCCAGCGCGGCCCTGCAAACCGCAGCCGATCCCCCTCCACTGACAAACCCACCGGCGTCCCACACTCTGGACATCGACCGAGAAGCTTCAGGCAACGCAAATTGTAAGCACACTTCCGGCAAAGCAGATCGATATCCACCGAATCGGATAGCACCAACGGAATGGTCGTATTCGATGACATTAGCTTGCGTGTGACATTCTACGGTGCGATCGCACTCACCTTCGCCCACGTTTGACGGGCGATGTCCGCTTGCTTCCCCAAAACCTTTTTCAGCCGGACGAGCATGATGAAATAAAGAATCGCAAACACCAGCACAGCTATCCCGACAACGACGAGCACGATCATGAAAGCGACCAGCGTTGCCCCAAGTCTCGTTCCAGGACCAGTCCATCTCCTCATGAGCCATCTGCAGACCATCATGGCGCCGCTGCACAGCCCCAAACCCCAGAAAAGCAACCGACTGCGCGCCGCCAGCCTGTCATCTGGAATTCGCAATGCAAGCTTCTGAAAGTATTTCAACCTGGCCATCGTGCCTGCCAGACTCACTATCTCAAATAGCATTGCGATAATTTGAATCAGCAACAAACGTTGCCAATACCCCGCCGACGTGTTGATGTAGAGTTGCAGAAACTGATGCGAGAACTCGGCAATCGCGATCACACGAATCCATTTCCGAATGGAGCCATACGCGTCCTCCCCGACACCGCTCGGATCGGGCTCCGTCACCATCCACGTCCCCGCAAGCCCCACCATACGGCCAATCAAGCCCACGATGCCACTAACCCACAGATTGTGACGGAACAACACCACCACGCCGGCCAATCCAAAAATAACAACCACGATTTCCCAGAGAATCAAGTTGATCCCCCGCGCAAGCTTTCCCAACCACTTCGGATCCGAATTGCAAAGCCGATCCCCCTGCACCGACAACGCAACCGGCGTCCCACATTCCGGACAGAGCCCAAGCAGCGGCGCGTGATTCAGATTGTATGAGCAGTGACGACACGCCACATCGCCCGACACGACGTCCTGAACATTGCCCGATGGCTCGAATCGCGAAAAAGTTGGAGAAACAGACAAGATCAACCTCCCTGAACAGTCTGCATCAAATCGACCCGCAATCACCCTGTCAAATCTCCCTACCGCATCCCCTCCACCCGCCGCGCCCCACCGATCGGCCTCCCCAAACTCTCCCATCGATATCCCCTTCCGCATCGCCATCACCAACCTCGCCGCCTCCAGATATGAATTCACTTCCACCACCCCGCCCATCCCCATCTTCTCGGCCGTCACATTCAAAATCGACCCGTTCTCGCGAACCGCGATCACAGGAATCCCGCTGAACTCCGCCGCCAGCACCGGCAATCCCCCCAGGGCACCCCGCCGGCGTCACCACCGCCCCCAAATTGTTCACCGTAATCAACTCCGGCCCGCATCCTTCAAGCTCCAAATCTCCACCTGGATGCAGCCCGGACCTTCCACGACATCTCCCCGACGATCGCCGCGCTCCTCGCCATCATCTGCATCACAAACTATCAATCCATTGGGCCCGCGGCACGAACTAAGCACGCCCCCTGATAACCACATCGCCGGGATCAAAGGCAGAGCACCTCGATGCCTTTCGCCCGTCGATCCAGCGTCAACAATCGCGAGTCTGAACCGCATTAAATTCGCGACAGAACAGGGAGCAGGCTTGTCGCCAGTATCACAGCCAGAATTTGCAGCAGCGAGCGAATAACCCACGGTCGGCGTTCGTGCCCCACCGGAAGAATTCCATCTGAACAAAGATACATTCGCCGGTAATTCGATCAATCATCTCAATTGCATATCCCCACGGACGAACGCGGCGCAATTGAATCGGTCGACTCGATCCCAACGGGCAGGTAGCGCATTTGGACATGGGTCTCTCCAAGGTGACTGCGCGCCCAAGGACCGCTGGTTCAAACTGCCAGCGACAATCACCAGCCGTCTGCGGCTGAGCGCCACGGCCATATGGAACCACTCCCTTGCACCAATACCTAAACTATTTATGCGCCATCTTGCTTGGCGCTAAAAACACGCGCGGCCGCCTAAAAGACAAGCTTGTAATTGCTTGCGCCACCTTACCGCGACTTAGTTGTTGTTACCGTAGATTAGTCGCTCTTTCCGCTGGCCTGGGTGCACGACCGTTGTTGTATGAGGCTGGCGGGGCAATAATGACGGTGGCGGCACCGGATTATCGTTTTCCTTTTTCCGAACAACCGATCAAGGAGGATCAACCATGCCTCGAATCAAAGGCGAAGAACTTCAGCGGCGA
>JBBRHH010000342.1:0-6838 GCA_038222915.1 Tepidisphaerales bacterium | reverse complement strand
GCGATGATAGCCATCCGTGGCCTCCTTGGAGTTGGTTGACTTAGACATCACCATTCTCTCAGGAGGCCGCGTCTCGCGCAAGCTGGTGCAAAGCGCGCTGCGGCGCGGAGTTATGTGCTAAACGAATGGCATTCACTCCCGACCCCTTAAGTTTTGCCAATGGCATTAATGGTGAACCAAGTACAAGAACCGGTTTTAATTGACCAGTTTGTCGCTAAGATCCAGCCATGGGTTTCGGGCAAATTCATCTCGCGCCATTGAACATATGGGTATTGCTGTTAATCGTTGCGCTTGCAATTGTCGCGTATCCGTTCATCAAACTTTACACGGTGGTCCCTCTAAGGCTGAGGCGTCAACAGACCAAAAAAGTTCATGTGGATTTTGTAGCAGTTGAGTTGTCGCTGTTGCCAGCTGATCTTTCGCAGGTGTTCGTTCGAACCGCCGGATGGCTGGCCTCGAATGGCTTCAAAGCGATTGGGCATTTAAAGCGTAACGAAGCGGCCTCAAATCAAGACTGCTTTGTTTCCATCTGGATCAATCAGTCACTGAAGGACATGGTACAAGTCATTGGCATACTCACGCCGACACGCGCCAAGGGATTGAAAGTGATAACAGTCGTCGGGTTTCGCACCGACTTCTCTGACGGCAGTTCAATCGTGACATCAAACAACTCGAACCCATCCTGCTTTCCAGCGGACCCGACCGTGGACAGCGTTCGGTGTCCATTTTTCCAGGATCTGTCACTCTTATACAAGTTTCACCGGGCCCGCATCGCACGGGATCGACGCGACTGTGAGGCTATATTGGACAACGCGCAGGATGGACGGTCGCGCCAGTTGTTCGAACATGAGCGGAACTTCGACCGGCTTTTAAAGGCAGGGTACTATTCGATCGACGAAGCCGGCGAGAACTACGTACTTACCTTGAAGGGCGCCTATTTGATGACGTATCGAATGTTGCCGCCATTCAAAGAGATCGCTGAGACGAGAAAAGATCGCCTGGCCGATCGGTTGTTGCGCGAATTGGGATTTGGCGGTTTGGAGTCATTCCGGCGATCACAGTTTGGGTTTAACGTCTCCGAATGATTGAGCCAGCGACGCCCCTTCCGGCAAGGCCAGATCCAGCTGTGGTCACGGTTATCAGCTCACGGAGTCAAGAATCGGTTTCAAATCTTGTACCACGCTTGCGCGGGCGGGCTGACAATCCCTACAATGGAACGGTTGTTGGGAAGTGCTTATGACTGCTTTGCGCACACGTCCTCGAGTGATGAGCGATTCGGGCGAGGGTTCTTCTGGTGGGGCTCGGTCTGGGCCGGCGCTTTTGCGGGCTCAGAATTTGCACCGGTTTCTGGGGGTGGGGGATATTGCTAATCATATTTTGCGCGGGGTGAATGTTTCGATCTCACAGGGGGAGTATGTTTCGATTGTGGGACAGTCGGGGTCGGGGAAGTCTACTTTGCTTTATTTGCTGGGGGGATTGGATCGGCCTTCGAAGAGTGGGCCGGGCGGAGAGGTGTTTGAGCCGGCGAGCCGGGTGTTTATTGATGGGCATGATACGACGACGCTGGGGGATGGGCAGCTGGCGCTCTTGCGGAATGAGAAGGTGGGGTTTGTATTTCAGTTTCATTACCTGCTGAAGGACTTTACGGCTCAGGAGAATGTGGCGCTGCCGATGTTTAAATTGGGGCGGCTGGATCGGGGGGCGGCGATGGAACGGGCGGCCGAGTTGTTGGGGCAGTTTGGGCTGATTGACAAGGTAAAGCGGCGGGCGAACCGGCTGTCGGGCGGGGAGCAGCAGCGGGTGGCGATTGCGCGGGCGCTGGGGAATGAGCCGGCGGTGTTGCTGGCGGACGAGCCGACGGGGAATCTGGATAGGAAGAATGGGGAGGTGGTGGCCGAGATTTTTCAGAAGATCGCGGATGGGGGGCAGACAATCGTGATGGTGACGCATGATCCGGCGTTTGCGGCGAAGGCGAGGCGGATAATTACGATGGATGATGGGAATATTGTGGGGGATGAGGGGTGAGGGGGTTGCCGGGCACAAATGGGCGTGGGGGAGGGTTTTGTGCGATGTCAGGCTTTGGGCGACGGTTGTTAAATTGACACTGTTTTGAGGCTATGCTACCTTGCGTCGGGATGTCTTTTTGGCGTTGGGCGAAGGTTTCGCGATCGCCGATTTTTTGGGGTAGCCGCGCATGAATTGTCGTCAACGTGTTCTTGCCATTTCGCTTGCCGCGACGCTTATCCTAAGCCCCTCATTGAGTTGGGCTTCCGGGCTTTTGCCGGACACGATGAAGTCGGCGGCGACTTTAGCGCCGGCCGACAAGACTGCGATTGCGAAGGTTATAGGTGATCAGCTTGCGCTGCTGGCTGATGATGTGAAGACGGATCAGCAACGGGCGGCACGGGATGCGCTGGTTGGCGAAACGAGGCTGGTGACGGGTGCGATGGGCGGGGCGTTTTTTCTTGATGAATATGCGAATCAGTTGAGCACCGCGATGACGTCTGCGGGAGGCGTTATTGCGAAGGGAAGCGTTCGGACGCGATTGAACGCGGCGATTGTGATTGCCCGGGTGGCCGAGGTGGCACCGACGTGGCGGCTGGAGCCGGTGATCAAGTCGTTTGTGGCGGCGAATCAGCCGGATGCAATCACCATGTGGGGGCTGCGGGCGGCCAAGCCGGTGATCCTGAACGGGATCACGATCGGTCAGCCGGGAACTTTGCTTCAAAATAAAGAGATTGCCAACGCGGTGAAGGCGCATCCGAGCTCGATGGTTGCGGATGAGGCTTATGAGGCGTTGACGCTGCCGCAGGAGACGTTTAAGCCGGAGCAACTGACGAAGACGGTGGCGGCACTGGTCGAGACTTATAAGGAACGGGGAGAGATTTTTAAGACCGGGCTTCCCGCGGAAATTGGGACGGATAAAAGGCCACTGTTCTATGTGACCCGTGCAACGATCTGGAGCACGCTGCAGCCCGCGGAGCAGTTGTCGGTGATGCAGTCCACGTACAATATTCTGGTGGGGATTCGTGCACAGGTTGCGAATGCAAAACCGGAAGAACTGGTGGCGATTCGGAATTACATCGTTGAGGTGATTCAGACCGTGAGCCTTTCGCCAGTTGCGAATGGGAATGCAGGCTTTGCAGCAGCGGCGGCGAATGCCGTTGCTCTTGCACCTTCGCCGACGGTGGCGGCTATTCAGGCGGCCCTTGATCCGATTCCGGCGGCGATGAAGGCTTTGCCGGGGATGGGGGGGCTTACGACGGCAGCTGCGCCTACGACGAAGAGCTCGACGGGGGCTGGCACGGTTCCGACCGCGCCATCGGTTACCACTGCTGAAAAATGAACAATGCTGCGACTTTTCGCCATTCCTGCCGGCCTGATTGTCCTGCTGGTGGGGGCCATGGTGTGGTCAGGCGCGGCCGGGCAGCATGAAGAGCCGGCTGATTTTGTTTTTATCAATCGCGACGACATTAATACGCTGGATCCGAAGAGCATGTCCTGGCTTCAGGATATCCGCCTGGCGTATGGGATCTGGGAGGGCCTGTATACGCTCGATACCAAAGACGAGCTGACGATGAAGGCGATTCCGGGGGCCTCGAAGCCGGCTGAGATCAGTCCGGACGGGACGGTTTATACTTTTCATATTCGCGAGGATGCGCGGTGGTCCAACGGCGACCCGCTGCTGGCGGGGGATTTTGTGTTTGCATGGCGGCGGATGCTGGAGGAGCCAGGGGATTACACGTATCTGCTTCACTACATCAAGGGGGCGCGGGCTTATGAAAATGCGTATCAAAGTCGCGTGGAGGCGTTGACCAACGGCGCTACGACGCGGCCTGTCGATTTTGCAGACGTTGGCATCGTGGCGACGGATGAGAGGACGTTGCGGGTTACGCTGACGCATCCGGTGGATTTTTTTCTCGACTTGTGCGCGTTTCCGCCGTTTGTGCCGCTGCACGAACCTTCGATGCGGAAAATTGAAGTACGGGACGCGAAGACCGGGCAGGTGACTTACGAGAAAAATTTTACGCATCCGCCGGCGTTGGTGGGGAATGGGCCGTATCGGGTTGAACAGTGGGAGTTCAAGAAGCGGCTTCGGCTGGTGGCTTCGGAGTATTACTGGAACAAGGCGGCGGTGAAGAGCCATCGGATCGACATGCTGAGCTTTGCGGGGCCGGAGACGGCGTTCTTGAAATACGAGACGGATTCGGTGGATTGGTTTGCGGGAGTGACGAACGACGTGGCGGCGGGGCTGGTGGCGAAGGGACGCAAGGACATCCACATTTTTCCGGGGTTTGGAACGTATTTTTATTCGATCAACTGCCGGGACACGCTGCCGGATGGGTCGGCGAACCCGTTTAAGGATGTGCGGGTGAGGCGGGCGTTTTCGATGGCGATCGATCGAAAGCCGATTGTGGAAAAGATTGGGCAGCTTGGTCAGCCGGAGGCGACGCATTTTGTGCCGCCGGGATTGTTTCCGGGGTATCCGACGCCGCGGGGAACTGGATTTGATCCCAAGCGGGCGAGGGAGTTGCTGGCGGAGGCGGGGTATCCGGCCGGCAAGGGCTTTCCCGAAGTGGCGCTGCTGTTCACCAATGAGGGGGAGCACACGATGGTGGCGCAGAATGTCGGACGGCAGTGGCACGATGTGTTGAACGTGCCCATCAACATGGGCGGCGTCGAGGTGAAGACGTTTCGACAGCGGGTTCACTCGAAGGATTTTACGATCTCGCGCGGGGGATGGACGGGGGATTATAACGATGTGTCGACGTTTTCGGACAAGTATCTGTCGGATAGCGACAACAACGACTCGGACTGGAGAAATCCGGAGTATGACAAGTTGTGCGAAGAGGCGACGGTGGAGCGGGACCCGGCCAAACGATTGGCGCTTTTGAGCCACGCCGAGCAGATCCTTTGCGATGAGATGCCGATCATTCCGCTGTATCACTATGTGAGCGCGTATCTGATTCGCGAGAACGTGAAGGGCATTCCACTCAACCCGCGGAACATGGTGATGCTGCATACGGTGGAGGTGCATCACTGATGCGCCTGCGACTGGCATTAGTTCGACTTGCGCAATTCCCGCTGATCCTCGCGATCATCTATGTGCTTACGTTTTTCATGACCTGGCTGGTGCCGGGAAACCCGTTCGAGCGGACTGACCGCAAGCCCGATCCGATTGTGATCGCGGCGATGGAGGCGCGGTTTCATGTGGGGCATCCGGCGAAGTTTCTGACGTATTACCCGTGGCGGCTGTTGCACGGTGATTTTGGGCCTTCGCTTGTGAATGATTTCACTGTCAATGAGATTATTGGGGAGTCGTTGCCGATCTCGGTGACGCTGGGGTTGTTTGCGCTGGTGATCGGGATTGTGGGCGGCGTTGCGATCGGGGCGCTGGCGGCGGTTCGGCGGGGCGGGCTATTTGATTTTTTCAGTCTTTCGCTGGCCATGATTGGGATCAGCATTCCGGCGTTTGTCGTGGGCGCGGTGCTGTTGATTGTGTTCTGCGTCACCTGGAAAGTATTTCCGATTGGCCGATGGGGACATTTCAGCGATCTGATTCTTCCGGGCGTTGCGCTGTCGTTGGCGCCGATGGCTTATATCGCCCGGCTGACGCGGGTTGCGATGCTGGATGTGCTGAGCTCGGATTTTGTGCGGACGGCGCGGGCCAAGGGGTTGTCGCGCAACATGGTGATCTGGAAGCATTGTCTGCGGAACGCGTTTTTGCCGGTGTTGACGTATCTGGGGCCGGCGACGGCGGGGACTTTGACGGGGTCTTTTGTGGTGGAGAAGGTGTTTAACATTCCTGGGCTGGGGGCGCACTTTGTGAACAGCGTTCTCAATCGCGATCAGACGCTGATTCTGGGCATCATCATGGTGTATTCGCTGATGTTGCTGGGGCTGAATTTGCTGGTGGATCTGGCGTATGCATTTTTTGATCCGCGCATTGTGGTGGGAGCGAAATCATGACGCGGGCGGCGATGCTGACGGCACCGGATGTTCACTTGAATGAGACGCCGCATATCTGGCGGCGCGCGCTGGAGAGCCGGCGCGTGGCTTTTGGTGGGGGGATTTTGCTGGCGATTGTTCTGGCGAGCCTGCTGACGCTGCCTTGGACGATGGCCGGCAAGAGCGCGATTGCGTATGACTATCAGAGGACGGAGATATCGTTTTATCCGCCGGGGCCGGGCGGCTTGATGGGGAGCGACATGCTGGGGCGGAGCGAGCTGGGGCGATGCCTGCTTGGCGGGGCGGTGAGCGTGGGAATTGGGTTGGCGGCGGCGCTGATTGCGACGGTGGTGGGGGTTTGTGTGGGATTGTTTTCGGGGTATCGCGGCGGCTGGGTGGATGCGCTTCTGATGCGGGGCGTGGATATTCTTTATGGGCTGCCTTACATCCTGCTGATCCTGCTATTCAAGATAGGGTTTGAGGATCCGCTGGCGAAGTTGATTGGGGCGAAGGCCGCGAATTTGATTGTGCTGTTTCTGGCGATTGGGTCGGTGAGCTGGCTGACGATGGCGCGGGTGATTCGGGGGCAGGTGCTGTCGCTGCGGACGCTGCCGTTTGTGGAGGCGGCGCGGGCGGCGGGGTTGCGGGAGCGGCACATCTTTTTGAATCATCTTCTGCCGAACCTGGTGGGGCCGATCACGGTGTATGCGAGCCTGGTGGTGCCGTCGGCGATTTTGCAGGAATCGTTTTTGAGTTTTCTGGGGGTGGGGATTCAGCCGCCGGTGCCGAGCTGGGGATCGCTGGCTTCGGAGGGGTTGAAGCAACTGGATCATGTGAATAACCGTTGGTGGCTGTTGTTGTTTCCGTGCATATTGCTGGCGGTGACTTT
>JBBRHH010000341.1:0-6880 GCA_038222915.1 Tepidisphaerales bacterium | reverse complement strand
GCCTACCGCGCCGACGAAGGCGACGGCCATGGTGCTGGGTTCCGGGACTGCAAAGGACGCGGTGGGGTGCGAGGCCTCGAACTGGAGGTCCTGGCCGGTCGAACCGTCCAACGTACCGATGTTGGGCGTGGTGTCGGCGGGTGTGACGCCATTGGCCTGGCTGCTGAACGCGGCCGACGGATTAGTCAGAACGTAGGGGGCATTCAAGTTTGTCGCGGTGTCGACGGTCACCAGATTCAGGTTGTCCTGGAAAAAACGGGAATCGCGACCGGTCACGTCCGCGGTGAAATCCAGGCTGCCGCTCATGCGGTATGTGGAGACGCCCAGGTAGTCGTTGGCGCCAAACTGATCGAACATCGAAGTCGAGGAGGAGTCGACGGAGAAACTGCCAATTGGGAACGCTGAAACGGGGGTAACCGTGCCGGTAAGGATCTGGGTTCCGTCGTTAAACCCTGTGCCGGCCAGATCATTCGCCCTGGTGCCGGAGTTATCGTCGTAATAAATCTCAAAGAAATTGGTGCCGACGGTGGTCAAATTGAGTTCGAAGGTTTGTTTGCCCGCGAAGTCCAGATTGCGCTTCAACGTGGCCTTGAAATGGGCAACTGCGGTCAGTTCGAATTCCGTGTTGCCAGCCGGGGCGGGAAAGTAACCATTGACGGCAATAGAGTGGCCGGCACTGTCGAGAAGACTTCCAACGCGCGCCTGGAAGAGGACGTCGACGGGTTCGCTGCTACCGATGGTCAAAGCGCTGTTCAAAGCACCCTTGAGGAGCGTATTGCCTGGTAGAAAGTCGAAAGCGGAGACGGAGACGGCAGCGTTGCTGGTGCTGGTATGGCTGTTGGGCCCGTCCGGATCGAAAGTAATCGGCGACGCAAATACGCCGCTGATTCCCGACGAAAGACCGATAATAAGACCGGCCGTCGCGAGCCAACCATGTTTACCCAATACTGCCGGCATTAGCCCTCGCTCAAAAGTTTGGCGGCCCTCTTTGCGCTTCATACGAATCGATGCGCCAAACCAACTGATTATCGGTCACAAAATGTCATCGTCAAGCAGAATCCGCTCGTTCGCTTTGCCAATTCAACGGTTTAATCATTCGATTTGTCAGTCTGGCGAATATGAGACGCGAAGACTGCCCGGCGTCGTCGGAGCACCGTCAGGCTGAGACCTGTTAAAAACATCGCCACCGAGGCTGGCTCAGGTACGCTTTGGCCAAATACAAACAGAGTAGTGTTGGAAGCGATCTGCACCTGCAGATCGCTGTCGGGTGTTCCGTCGTTGTTGGAAGTGAACGTGGGCTGAACCAGGGTGTTGTGGCCATCGAGGGCGTGGAAGTTATGAGAAGGGTCGACGGCGTTGAACGGGGTGCGGAGGTTGCTCTGGAAGACCATGGAGGCCAGCGGGGAGGTATCGAGGAAGAAGCCGCTGTTTTCGGACTGGATATTGATCGCGAGGTTCAAGCTGCCGAGTAGCGCGTTGGCGGTAATGCCGGAAAAGTTATCGGCGTCGAACTGGTCCAGGCGGCCCCCCAATCCAGTGAACTGGAAGGAACTGACTGGAATGTCGCCGACCGAGCCGGTGAGGATGGGTGTGCCGTCCGCGAAACCTTCGCCGGTCAGGTCAGTTGCCCGTTTCGATGAATCGTTGTCGTAGTAGATGTTAAAGGTGTTGACGGGGCCGCTTGAGAGCGTAATGCCGTATGAGGCGGTGCCAGTTCGGGTGATGGTGGCGGTGAACTGTGCGACAGCGGTGAGTTCAAATGCTGCGGAGGAGGTGCTGGAGCCAATGAAATTGTTGATGGTCAGGCGCTGGCTGTTGGCGTCGAGCAGATAGCCGACTTTGGCGTGGAAGAAGGCGTCGGTTGTGTAGCTCGATCCCTCGGTGATGTTCTTGATTCCGTTACGGAGGAGGAGGTTGCCAGGGAGGTATTCGAACGAGCTGACGCTCAGAGCAGCGTTGGCGTTGTTGGCGGCGCCGTCGGGGTCAAAGCTGATGAGGGAGGCATTGGCGCGGGGTCCACCGACCAAGACGCCTGCAATGCAGGCGAAGCCAAGGGTGCGAAAACTGATGTTCCCTCTACGGCCCATTTTCTTTCCCGAGCCAGCCGGTCCTTAGACCATCCAGCACGTCCTCTCGGAATGGCAACGATATATTGGACTTTGCGCCAGCCGTGAAGAAAACGAACCGATCAAGGCTGAAGCACGTCCTAACCGCGTTTATTATTGGAACTGTAATGCTCGTTCGCTGGAATGCCAAATCAAAAAGACGAGCTGAGCAATTATTTTTATACTGTTAACACGGATGGGTTCGGCGGTTTCGACCGGAGAGGCAGACACATCTATAAGACGTTAGAATTGAACAACTTAGCAGGCAAGCTGGGCAGTGAATTCGAGCCTCTGAAAGTCGAGTTAAACAGCCAGAAACAGCGCGGATTGCAGATTAACCTGAAGTTATAGGCAGGTGGGTCAGTGACGAATGACAAGATGGGTAAAAAGATCAGTGTTATTCCCCGACGGTATTCTGGAGCGGGTTAAACACGCAACTCTGATGCTTGACCGCGCGATGCCGAATAGCGGGCGCGAATGGGTTTGACGACTTTGGCAATGAATTCCTCTACCTGCTCCGGCGCGCGGCCGATGAATTTTGCGGGGTCGAGGAGGGTGGTCAGATCAGTTCCTGCGAAGGATGGATCCTGACTCAGTCGATCGAGGAGATCGTTGGGTTTGCCTTCGAGTTTTACGTCGCGAGCCGCGAGTTGGGAGTGGGCGCGGATGAGCTCGTGGAGTTGCTGGCGGTCGCCGCCGGCACGGACGGCCGCCATGAGGATTTCTTCGGTTGCCATGAAGGGGAGCTCGGATCGCACGGCGGCTTCTACGGTTTTTGGATAGACGACGAGGCCACGGGCGACGTTGACAACGATTTGCAGGCATCCATCCAGCGCGAGGAATGATTCGGCGACGGCGAGGCGCTTGTTGGAGGAGTCATCGAGGGTGCGTTCGAACCACTGTTCGGCGGCGGTCTGGAGGGATGAACTTGCGAGCGAAATGACGAAACGGGCGAGGCCGGTGGCGCGTTCGCAGCGCATGGGGTTGCGCTTGTAGGCCATGGCGCTGGAGCCGACTTGTTCTTCTTCGAAGGGTTCTTCGAGTTGTTTCATGCCGGCGAGGAGGCGGATGTCGTTGCAGAATTTGTGGACGCTGGCGGCGCAGTTGGCGAGGGTGTTGACGAGTTGGGCGTCGACCTTGCGGGGATAGGTTTGGCCGGTGACGGTGAAGGATTCGGTGAAGCCGAAGCGGTGGGTGACCATCTGGTCGAGCTGTTCGACTTTCTGGTGGTCGTTGTCGAAGAGGGAGAGGAAGGACGCCTGGGTGCCGGTGGTGCCTTTGACGCCGCGAAAGCGGAGGGTGGAGATGCGGTGCTCGAAATCTTCGAGATCGATGGCGAGGTCCTGGGCCCAGAGGGTGGCGCGCTTGCCGACGGTGGTGAGCTGGGCGGGTTGGTAGTGGGTGTAGCCGAGGGTAGGGAGGTCTCTCCAGCGGACGGCGAATTTGCCAAGGGCGTCGATGGCGTTGGCGAGTCTTGTGGCCAGGAGTCGCATTCCCTCGCGCATGATGATCAGGTCGGCGTTGTCGACGACGTACTGGGAGGTTGCACCGAGATGAATGATGCCCTTGGCCGCAGGGGCGACTTCTTCGAAGGTATGGACGTGGGCCATGACATCGTGGCGGAGGCGTTTTTCCCAACTGGCGGCCTTTTCGAAGTCGATGTTGTCGAGATTGGATTCCAATTGCACGAGGGCGGCCTCGCTGATTCGGGTGAGGCCCAATTCGCGTTCGGAGCGCGCGAGTTCAAGCCAGAGGCGACGCCAGAGGCCGAACTTGTATTGGGCCGAGAAGAGGCGGATCATCTCCGGAGAGGCGTTGCGAGTGGCAAGTGGGGATTCGTAGGTGTTTGGGTTCATGGGGATCGGCGATTCTATGGGATGGTGCGGCGAAGGGAAGTGATACAATCGGCCGGATGCGATCCGGGCTTTTTACGGCTGCCGCTGTTCTATCTCTGCTTGCGTGTTGTGGCGCTGCTGGCCTCTGGGGATGGAGCATGGAGGGGAAACGATCAACTGTGGCGGGGACGGTAGATGGCTATCGGTGGATCTGGTCGGAGCGAGGGGAATTTGGTGTGGCGGTGTTGCATGATCCTTCGCGGTTTGGGCGGGCGAAGATGCTGGAGTATGCGGGACACGGGTTTAATCTTACGCTCACGACTGAACCGCCTGATTTCATGGAGTTTTTGAATCAGTCTCGGATGACTTACGCGATGAGCAGCGTGGCCGGCATTGTGGTGGGGCGGGGGAACTTCTATCGGATGTTTCCGGATTTTCCTGGATTGACGCGGCCGACGGAGATGCCGACGTTTTGGCTGGTTCGAGTGCCGTATATTCATATTGTCTGGATAACGGCGGCGCTGCCGGGGCTTTGGATTTGGGGCCGGTTTGCGAGGAGTCGAGAGGATCATGGCTGAGATTGAAGTTGCGAATTTGATAAGCGTGGCCGAGGCGATTGCGGTACTGGATGGGACGCCGGTTTGGCCGCGGGTTGTGCGGGTTGCGCTGGCGGATGCGCAGGGGCTTTGTCTGGCGGAAGATATTGTGGCGGATCGCGATTATCCGCCGTTTGATAAAAGCCAGATGGATGGGTTTGCGCTGCGGCTGGTGGATGCGGGGAAAGAGTTGCGGGTGGTGGGAGAGATTGCGGCGGGGCAGTGGCCGGAAAGGGCGGTTGGGGCCGGCGAAGCGGTTGCGATTATGACGGGCGCGCCGATGCCGGAAGGAGCGGATTCAGTTGCGCCGGTGGAGGTGGTGAAACGAGAGGGGGATCGGATTTGGGTCGAGGAAGGCGGGGCGCGAGATCGTTATATTTCGCGGGTCGGTAGTGATATTCGAGCGGGAGAGATGGTTCTGGGAAAGGGAGTGCGGATGGAGGCGGCGCAGATCGCGGCGGCGGCGAGCGTGGGGGCTGCTGAAGTGTTCGTTCATGGAAGGCCGCGCGTGGCGGTGATGGCGACGGGGGATGAAATTGTGGATGTGAACGTGACGCCGAAACTTGGGCAGATACGCAATTCGAACTTACCGATGATGGTGGCGCTGTTGAGAAAGATGGGGTGTGAGGTGACGAGTCTGGGGACGATCGGTGATGAGCCGGGAAAGATTCGGGCGGCGATTTTGGAGGGGCTCAAGTTCGACGCGCTGTTTGTCAGCGGCGGGATGAGCATGGGCGAGTATGACTACGTGCCGGGCATTTTTCGGGAGTTGGGGGTGGAACTGAAGATTACCAAGTTGAAGATCAAGCCGGGTAAGCCGTTTGTTTTTGGGAGTGTCGGGAAGTCGGTTGTGTTCGGATTGCCTGGAAATCCGGTGAGCGCGTTCGTGTGTACGGTGCGGCTGGCGGCGCGGGTGTTGGCCCGGCTCAGCGGCGGCGCGGTGGCGGATCGGTGGCAGTGTGCGCGGCTTTCAGTGGCGGTGAAGGCACATGGGTCGCGGGAGTTTTATCAGCCGGTGCGGCTGGAGTGGTCGGGGAGCGCGGATGCCATTCCGATGGTTTTGCCGGTGAATTACCGGGGTTCGAGCGATATTTTTACGATTGCGAACTCTGATGGGCTGCTGGTTCGGCCGGCGGATGATTCGGCACTGACTGCGGGGAGCCTGGTGCGGGTGCTGGCGATTTAGCGAGGTCCTTCACAGCGGCGACGGCGTAGAAGGGGCGGCCTTCGTGGCGATATTTTCGTTCGAAGTTGGTGCCGACGAACTCGCCTTCATTGGCGGAGCCGGGGCGGTTGTATTCGACGATGGTGAGCCGGGAGTTGTTTACGACTGGTTCGATGTGCTCAAAATAGTTCTGGTGATCGGTGACGATCTGGAGCCGGCCGTTGGGGATGAGGACGCGCCACGCGAGGTCGAGAAATTTGTCCTGGATGAGTCGGCGTTTGTGGTGGCGTTTCTTGGGCCAGGGGTCGGGGAAATAAATGTGCAGGACGCTGATGCTGTCGGCCGGGACATGCTCGGTGAGGAAGAAGTTGGCTTCGGCGCGGACGGTGCGAGCGTTGGTGCAGTTGCTGCGGCGAAGTCGGTCGCTCGCGTACCGCCAGAACCAGTTGGCCCACTCGATGCCGAAGAAGTTGACGTCGGGTCGGGCTTTGGCCTGTTCGGTGAGGAAGGTGCCCTTGCCGGAGCCGATTTCGAGCTCGACGGGGTGGTTGTTGCCATACAGGGTGGGCCAGTCGATCGGCCGAGGTAGCTTCTCGGCTTCGAGGCCAATGGGTTCAACGATGAGTTCGCGGTGCGATTGCATGGGGCGGGATTGTACGGGGGGTGTGGCCTGCATCCACTGCTGTATGATTCGACGCCGTATGAAGCTTTCGAATTCAACCGCGATCAAGTTCACGAGTCTGCTCATCAGTTGGTGGGTGCGCGGGTGGATGGGGACAACGACGATTCGAAAACTTTGGGATGATCCCGAAGTGGAGCCGCGACTGGCGAAGACGCCGCACCTTTACCTTTTCTGGCATGAGACGCTGATCGTTCCCGCGTACACGAACGCTCATGACCGGGTGGCCGTGTTGATCAGCAATCACCGGGATGGCGAGCTGGTGGCGCAGGTGGTGCGGATGCTGCGCGGGCTATCGATTCGCGGATCGAGCACGCGCGGAGGCGCCGGTGCGGTGCGGGCGATGATGCGACAGGGCAGGGCGGCGCATCTGGCGATCACGCCAGACGGGCCGCGCGGGCCAAGACGGGTTTTGCAGAGTGGGGCGGTTTTTGTCGCCAGCCGGACGGGGATGCCGCTGGTGCCCGTGGGGATTGCGTTCGAGGATTGCTGGCGGATCA
>JBBRHH010000340.1:0-6887 GCA_038222915.1 Tepidisphaerales bacterium | reverse complement strand
CGCGCCATGAATGACATCGGGGCCGGTCCGGCCGCCTATCACGACGATTGCGTCCCCGCGCCGCGATTCCTTGAAGATCTTGTCGCGCGGGATGTGGGCAACGCAGCCGCAAAACAAGAGTGGATTTCCGAGGTAGCGGTCATCGAAATAGACGGCCCCGTTCACGGTCGGAATGCCCATGCGGTTCCCGTAATCGCGCACGCCGGCCACGACTTGCTGTAGCACGCGCTTCGGGTGGATAATTCCTTTGGGCAACGCGCCGGCGTCAGGCATGGCCACGCAGAAAACGTCGGAATTCGCCACCGGTTTGGCCCCCAGACCCGTTCCAAGAATATCGCGGATCACGCCGCCAATTCCGGTTGCACTCCCACCATACGGCTCAATGGCGCTGGGATGATTGTGCGTCTCCACCTTGAAACACACCGCGTCGACGTCATCGAACGCAATGACGCCGGCATTGTCCGCAAACACCGACAGGCAGAACGCATCCCCCTGCTTCTCTCTGGCCATCAACTGCATTGTGCTGTCGAAGATCGTTTCCTTGATGAGGTTCTTGTACCGCCGGCTTCCGACCACCTTGCCGTCCGGATCGCGGACCTCGACCTCAACAGCGCTTTTCAGCGTCTTGTGAACGCAATGCTCGCTCCAGGTCTGTGCGAGCGTCTCGAGTTCGATGTCCGTTGGCTCCCGCCCCTTGTCTTCAAAATACCTTTGAACCGCCTTCATCTCGGCCAGCGAGAGAAAGAGGTGACCCGTCCGACTCAACGTCGACAGTTCGCCATCGCTCAGGCCGCGGAGCGCAACGTGGCGCAGGCGGAATTCATGCTGGCTGCCGGCCTGAAACTGTACCGGCAGGAATTGCTCGAAATGGACTGACTCAATCACCCCGTTCGCCAGCACCCGCGCTGCGATCCGTTGCAGCACCTCGGTTGGTAATAGGCGGTCGAGAATATACGCCCGCCCCGTGCGCACTTCGCGGACCGGCAAGCCCATATCGCGAATTGCCATCTCCGTCGACTCGGCAACGGGGTCCATCACGCCGGGCTTCAGGTGGACTTCAATGCGGCTCCGGCCCGAATCCGGGCGAACCTGCTGGGTCAATTGAGCCTCTTCCGTGACCGGATCAGCCAGCAGTTCCTTGGCCACCCGTAAAACAGAGACAGCGTCCATTTTCGAATCGATCAGGAAGACCCGCTCCGACGTCACCGACCCGGCGTCAATCCCCATCTCGCGAATTTGCGTTCCAATTGCATCTGGCGCGGGCTCGGTGCCCCCGTTTGGCGTTTTTGAGCGACCTCGTACATCAATCCGGTAGATCATCGCCCGATTCTAGGGAACACCGTCCAGTTGCGAAATACCCGAGCCGCAACGCGACATTTCGTCCCCGCTACAACACACCGATGGCCGCGTTACGGGAATTCGATCAATATTCCCAAGAAAATATGAAATTTTTTCCCCGCTTCGGTCGATTGAGCTACATAGTGTGGCAACTCGTGGCTGCCGCAGCAGATCGCTGGGGGCTGTTACAGGATGTTTTATGGCCGAGCTCTCCCGGAAAGACCTCATACTCCTGATTGCAACTGTTCCAACAACTGGTTGCCAGACTCCCCATCAGCTCATTCGACTTGCAGGCGTGGACCTGAGCGGCCTAGACCTCAGTGGGCTGAACCTGTCGCACGCCGACCTTGCCGGCGCCAACCTCCGTGGCTGCGACCTCACTGACGCGAACCTGGCTGAGAGCGATCTCTCCCACGCCGACCTGACCGAGGCCGTACTCCGTGGCATTTTCGCGGAGGGGGCGACATTCCTGGATGCGAAGCTCATTCGCGTTGACTTTCGTCCCAGCGTCCGCGATACCTTTTGCGGCACACAGCTGGTGAACACCGATTTTCAAGGCGCCGATCTGACCGGTGCCCGCCTCTCGCGGACCTTCTTGCAGGGAGCCCGATTTTCTGACGCCACTCTGACCGGGGCGGATTTGAGTTATGCCCATGTTGACAGGAGTACCCGCTTTGACAGGGCTATTACGCTTGATATGACGCAAGATTCGGTTGAGTGGGGAGATATGCCCGAAGCCGAGCGTCCCGTCGTCAGCATCCCCATGCTGATATCGCAAGCCATTGAGCAGACAACTGTTACGGTAGATTCAGCCCATCAGAAAACCAGAAAAACACGCAGTCTGGCCGCCTGAAATCGTGCAAAATCGGCACATTTAGACGCGTTATAAACACCCTATACAGCAATAGGACCATGCGTATACTCGACTTTGCCGATAGTACGCATAATTATGGCCAAGCCAAGCCGAGCAATTCAGGGCAAAGAACTGGTGACCGTCTACGGAAAGGTTGACAAGTCCATCGCGGACAAACTCGACCGCCTCGCAGACGAGCGCCGCTGGTCACGCGCGCAGATGGTCGCGTTTTGCATCGAACAGTGCGTCACCGGCAAAGATCGCAAGAACGACGTCACGGACTGATCCCCGTCGCCACGCCACGTGACCATCGACGTCACATGGGCTTTAACGACCCGTGCGACGCAGGACAGAATTCTCCGCAACTCCAGTCAGTTTCAATCAATTGCGCAACGTCAACGACATCCCATCCTGCCGCAGGGGCTCGGCTGCTTCGAGTCCTTCATAGATCAATGGCTCGGCGACGATCGGGAAACCGACGGCCCGCGTGATCGTCAGGCTCCGGCCGCCAGCAGACGACGCCACCATCCAGGCTCCATTGGACCGGGCTTGGGCGATGGTCATGGTCTTACACCATGTGACGGCGTCCGCCTCCTTTTGAAAGTGACGTTCAATCATCTCCAGCCGACGGCCTTCGCCCTCTTCGGCCTCCAGAAAAACCGTCGCTCGGTAAGGCAAAATCAACATGAGTGGCCCCCTTCCTTTCTAGTACAAACCAATATTACTGTCTCAAACTTTCGTCCGCACGCTCGTCCCTGAAGCGTGATTCGCAGTCCGATTTTCGTCAGGGAGACTGGGTGTTAATTGCAGCATCGGCGTGCGACGTCCATTTTCTTCACGACGACAATACGGTATTTTGATGGCCAAATTGGCGTACACTTAACGCACACGGAAGTGTAATTATATATTCAACTTATGCTAGGTTGATTCCCTACCTTTTTGTGCCAGAAACTGGCAAGAGACAAACAGGCATAAGACCGCTATCGACGCGGATCAGACACGTCGCATTAGCCAGAGATCCTATATCCCCCAACTGGTCATCTTTTTGTCATCAACCTGATAGAAGTGAAATGATCGTCCCTAACCCATCTTCACACTTTGCATTCCAAAAGATGATTTAGGCTTGGAGGCCAGCAGTTTGGCGCTGCGGCAGCAAGCCGGCGGCATTTTCAAATACCATTGCCGGGGTTACGCGGGTCATGCATCGGTGATCAAGCGGGCACAGCTTCTTCTGGCAGGGCCCGCAGAAGACCTTCACGGCGACCTTTCGCTCTTTCTCAAACCAGATCTCGGTCCATTCCGGATGTGTCGGGCCAAAAACTGTGACAACTGGCACATCGAACGCCGCCGCCAGATGCCGCGGCCCCGTATCGTTGGTGACCATCACATCACAACGCCGCACAAGGTCCTTCAAAGCACCCAAGGACAGTCCTTTGGTCGACAGATCGATGACGGGGTGCTTCACATGCGACTGCACGGCATCCAGAATCTTGCGTTCGCGCGGCGCACCGCTGATGAGGACGCGGGCGCCCAACTCCTCGTGGAACCGGTCTGCGACGGCCGCGAAATTCTCAGGCAGCCAGCATTTGGCGTCCCCATACTGTGCGCCTGGATTCAGAAGGACCAAGGGCGACTGGCCATGGCTTGCCGGCCGATCAATGTCCCGGTCGAGGCCGCATCGCTCCAGAATCTCCTGGGCCTTGGTCTTCTCGCGGGGCGTAACAAACAGTTCCAGCTTGAGATCTCGATGCTGCGACCCAAGGTAATGTGCGAGACCCAGGTAATACTTCACAATTGGCGTTGGAACGAACTTGCCCTTGTCCTTTGAAGCCAGCAGCTTGTCGCTCAGCAAAAATCCCCGGCCATCCCGATCGTACCCAACAATCTGCTTGATTCGCGCCATCTTGCAGACCAGCGCCGCCTTGAACGAATTGGGCAACAGAATGGCCAGATCAAATCGGCCTGCGCGCAGCCGCGCGGCCAATTCAATGAACTGCCCTTTCCCCGCCTTCGCCTCAGTCTTTCCGGTGCGATATGTGATTAAGCGATCCGCCCAAGGCATACCGGTGTAAATGGGCTTCACATAGCGCCGCATCAGGTACGAAATCTCGGCCTCGGGGTACAGCTCGCGGATCGCCCGCAAGGTCGGCGTCGCCATGACGGCGTCGCCCACCCAACTCGGCTGCACAACCAATACCCGCTGTGGATGAGGCATGATTTCCTCACTATACCGTTAAGGCTGACGATGTTCACTCTGAGCGAGTGCGCATAAAATTGATGACAACCGGAGCTTCCCATGGCACTGATCCTCACCGACCTCAGTCATCCGAAGATTGCGATCATTACATTGAACAGGCCCGAGAAGCGCAATGCGCTGAGCCTGGAGCTGATTGAACAGTTAACTCGTGCAATTGCGCAGGAGTCGGCGAGACCTGAAGGCCGCGTGATTGTGCTGTGTGGCGCGGGGCCGTCGTTCTGCGCGGGCCTCGACCTCGCGGAGGCCGCCGATCCCGCATGCGCCGAGCGGTCAGCCGAGGCACTCTGCGATTTATATCTCACACTCTGCCAGTCCCCGCTGGTCACGATCGCCGCCGCGCGGGGCGCGGCGGTCGGCGGCGGCGCAGGCCTGGCAACCGCCTGCGACCTCGTCGTTGCATCCGACCATTTTCAACTCGGATATCCAGAGGTGCACCGCGGCCTGGTGGCGGCGCTGGTTTCCTGTGTGCTCCGCCGGCAGGTTGGAGACCACACGGCACGCGGCCTTCTACTCCTCGGGCGCACCCTTTCGGCCAACGAAGCACTCGCGCTTGGCCTGATCAACCAGATCGCGCCCGACGGTAAAGAAATGGAAACCGCCATGGCCGTCGCCCAGGAAGTTCTACGCGGGGCACCCGGCGCCATCTCGCGGACCAAGCGCCTGCTGGATGACCTGGCCCCGCGAAAGATCGCCGACGATCTGAAGATTGCCCTCCGCTATCACGTCGAGGCCCGCAACAGCGCCGAATCCGCCGAAGGCATCGCGGCGTTCCAGGCCAAGCGCCCGCCGCGCTGGTCGACATGAATATCTCAGAGCGCTTCGAGCCGCTGCTGCTTGTCCAACTCCAACAGCGCGTCGATGAGGGGGTCAAGAAGGCCAACCATGATCTGATCGAGATTGAAATTCTTCTCGCCACCCCCTTCGCCGCCAAGACGATGATCGGTGCAGCGGTTCTGCGGAAAATTGTAGGTGCGAACGCGCTGCGAGCGGTCTCCCGATCCCATCATCGCCTTGCGCGCTGAAGTCACCGACGCATGCTGCTTGGCCCGCTCGCGTTCGTAGAGGGTCGCCCGCAAGAGCGCCCACGCCCGCTCCTTGTTCTGTGTCTGGGATTTGTGTTCGGTCATTTTGAACTGCAGGCCAGACGGCTTGTGAGAGATGCGCCAACCTGTCTCGACTTTGTTCACGTTCTGCCCTCCAGGCCCCCCACCACGGCAGCCATATTCCTCGATGTCCTTCATATCGATGTCGATTTTTACGTCGGGGAGTTCAGGCAGCACCGCCACCGTCGCCGCACTGGTATGAATCCGCCCTTGCGCCTCCGTCTCTGGCACCCGCTGCACCCGATGCCCCCCGGCCTCAAACTGAAACTTCCGATATGCCCCCGTCCCCTTCATATTCACGATCACTTCCTTGAACCCACCCCGATCGCTAGTCGAAAAATCATTGACTATGAAAGTCCACCCATGCTGCTCGGCATATAGACGGTACATCTCAAACAAATCGCGCGCAAACAGTGCGGCCTCTTCTCCACCCGTCCCCGCCCGTAGCTCCAGAAAGAACGAATCGATCGCATTGTCCTCGGCCGCCACAAATTCGTCCTTCAACCCCTCCAGCATCGCCTCGGCCTTCACCTGCGCTTCGGGCAACTCCAGCGCCGCCATCTCCGCCATCTCAGCATCACCCGCCTGACCCGACAATTCCCGGAGCTCCTCAACCGCCCGCTCGGCCTTCAAATAATCGCGGTACCGCGCAACCACCCCTTCCAGCCGGCCGGACTCCTTGCTGACGGCCACGACCTGGTGCGAGTTGGACAGCACGGCGGGATCATTTAACGAAGCCTGCAATTCGTCGTATCGAGCGGCGATTTCGCCAAGCTTGCGAAGGAGCGATGAAACAGGACTCTTAGTTGCCTCGGCCATGGGCTTACTCGATAGCAGATGTAAAGACGGATCAGGTGCCGCGAAAATCCCCCACTGGCGCAAGACGGCCAGAAACGCTAAAGCTTGGAGAGGTTGCGTTGAATCGCGAGCATGCGGAAAGCATATGGGGCAACCTGGAAACTTGCCACCCGACACGACCGGTTCGTTCCGCTGATCGGTTTTCGGATTTGCCAAGCTGGATGTCGACTACGCCGCCGAGAAAGTACTGCCGGCCAACGTCGGACGGGCCCGCGATGACAGTGAGGGTGGCGTCAAAGTCGGCCGCGCCTGCGCCAGGCTCGAGAACTTCGGCAGTGACCAGGGTTTTGTGATCGCCGCAGTCGGTGCAGGTGGTATTGCGGATGAGGGAGGATTCTTCAGTGCGCCAGACCTGGCCGCAGGTGCAGACAGCAGTGATCATGTTTGAAACTCCTGATCCGAGAATCGAGGTTACGGGAAGTGGGTTCGGGTGGCAAAAGTGAGATTTCGTCATTTATGGGGGCCACTACGCGGGTTT
>JBBRHH010000339.1:0-6903 GCA_038222915.1 Tepidisphaerales bacterium | reverse complement strand
GAAAGATTGAAGCCGACCTGCTGCGATTCGCCTTTGAGCGCAGCAAGTTCAAGCCCATTGAGGGAAGTGCGCACCCAGCCGCGCGGCTCGGGGTAGAGCGAGAGTTTTCCGCTCGCTGCGAACTGCGAAAACAGCTCGCGCTCTTCCGTTTGGTTTGCGGCTTCGGTGTTGCCGCCCCCGATGTCGCTGAACACGCCGGCGATGCCCTTCTTCTTGAGCGGCTTTGGCAGAGGAATCTTGCCGGCGTTGACCAACAGGCTGAAACGCGCAGTCTTTTCCTCGAACAGCATCAGGTTGGAGAGATCGCGGGCTTCAAGGTCGAAGGAAGTGATGGGCACGACGAGCGGCGGCGTCACGGTGCGGTCTTCGATCCTGAAGTTCATGCCGCTGACGATGAACTTATCGATGCGCATCTCGCCGGCGGGTCGGGTCGTTGCCGGCTTGCTGGTCGCGCTGGCCAGTGAAGGTTGAGTCTGCGGCTGCGTCGATGGTTGGGTCGATGCCTGTGTGGCGGCCGGCTGGGTGGCCGGGGCTTTGATGACCAGGCCAAGCAGATGCAGACCGTCTTTTTCGCGAACAACGTTGCCGGCGATGTTGGTGACTTCAAGGGACTTGGCCTGCAGCCCGCCCGTCTTGGGGTCAACCAGAATGCCGTCCGACCGAATTTCCTCGACGCCGGCCAGCACAGGGCCTTCCGCGCCGTTACGAAACGCCAGGTCTTTCACGAGTAGGTCGGCCGCAACCGGGCGGCTCAGGTCAAGATGCAGAAGATCGCGACGATCGATCTTCACGATGGTCGCTTCAAGATGCGCCTTAAACCGGCCGTCCTTCAACGCACTGGGGTCGATCTGTGATTTCAGATCGGGCATCTGTGCAAAGAGCGCATCACCGTTGATGCCGTTGGCGGCCAGATCGATTTGCAGCGTTGGCTGGAGCGCGAACGGGGCGACTTTCGCACCGAGCGTAAATGAATCCGCCAGCGGCGTCGGCTGAAACGAGAGTTCGAAGTCGGTGGGCGGGCGTTCTTCCGGCTTCTCGCCGAGCAACTCAACCCGGCTGCGATTCTTGAAGACCAGGTTGTTGAGCGTCAGCGGAGCAATGTTTGGTTTGGCGTCATCGCCGACGGTTATCCGCTTGGCCGCGATGTTCAGCTTTTCGATGGTGATCAGCGGGAGCTTTTGTTTGGTCTGTGAAACGAGGCGGGCGACATCGGTCTGCGATACCTTGGCTGCAGGGGCGTTCGCTGGTTCTCCAACGGGTGCAGTTCCCAAAGCGGCCGGCTCAGGTTTCGCCGGAACGACTTCCTGTGGCCGCGCGGGTAATGTCGGCGGCGGAAGCAGCAATAGGCCAAGCAGTCGCGGACCGTCAGCGGATTGATGCAGTTCGGTTTCGAGGCCGGCAAGCGAGAACTCATCGAGCGCAATCACCTCGGCCTTCTGATCGAAGCGCGACATCACCACCTTCAGCGAATCGAACTTGAGCAGCGCCGGCCCTTGTTCGCCGTCGCGATAGTCGAGGTCGTTGACCGTGAGGCTCCCCTGATCGCCGCCCTTGGCATTTGGCGACATGCTGGCATCGAGCGTCGCGTGGAATCGCCCATCCTTCAGCGTGGCCCGCAGGTTGGGCGGAATGTAGGAGACGAGTGGGCCGGCACGCAGGCCGGTCGCGGTGATGTCGAGATGGGCGTTGGGCGAAGTGGGGGAGGGTGTGAGTGTGCCGGCCACGATCAGGCTGTCGAGGCATCCGTCGGCGTGGGCGGTCAGTTTGAATTTGGCAGGGTCGGCGGCTTTGCCCAGGACAAAATCGCTCAGATCAACGCTGGCGGTCGCCGCGATCTCGGCCGGCTTGTCGATGGCGCGATCGGTCCAGGCGATCGCGGCGTCTTTGACGTGAAGGGCTTTGATCAGTGTGATTGACGGAGGTGGCGGAGGCGGCGCTTTTGCATCGCCAGGCGCGGCGTCATGAACGCTCGCTACAACAGCGGGCATCGTCGCCGGCGCCGTCGTGGGAAGCATGTGGATGCCGGCGAAGGTGAACGTGCCGTCCTTCTCGCGGGCCAGCCGGAGGCGCGGCTTGTCGATGGTGATGGGTTGTTCGATCGAGATGCCGTTCGGGCGCACATCGATCGCCGGGACGGTGAGTTTGTCGATGCCCACAAGTTCCTTGCCGCCGTCTTCATACTGGAGATGTTCAAGCGAGAGCGATGCGCCAAAACCATCAGCACGGCGCGTCATGGCCACGCGCGTCTTCAGCTTGATCGAGCCGTCGCGCAGCACGGGTTCGATGCCCATGGATTTGAGATAAGTCGAAATCGGCCCGGCCTTCAGTCCTTCGCCGTTGATCTCCAGATCGGCCACCGGACCATCGGCCTGCGGAGTAATCTGGCCGCTGACCGTGATGCTGCCGACGACACCGGGCGCTTTCAAACGCGCGTTGATCTGCGCCGGCGGGCCGGGCGCGGCATTGTCGTTGAGATCGAGCATCAGGTCGGAGATTTCCAGCCCGGCGTCGGCCGCTTCGAACGACGCGGTCGGTTTCACCGCTTCATCGTCAAAATGAAGCTGGATGCCCTTCCAGGCAAACTTGCCAATCTGCACCTTCGGCAGCGATGGCACTGTGGCGGGGCCGGTCGTTGGCGTCGCCGTTTGAGCAACCTGTGCCGCAACTGGCTTGGCCTTCATGCGAAATCCGATAACATCCAACGTCCCCGCGGCGTCGCGCCGGGCACCCACGTGCGGACCATTGATTTCAACCTGATCTACGTGAATTAGATTCGGTAGCGCGTCGAGGCCCAAGCCGGCGATATGGATATCCTCGAGCGTCAACTCACTCCCGGGCTCGCCAAATTTGACGTCCGAAATGGAGGCATTGGCGATCGTCTTCCCAGACGCGTTCTGCGACACATCCGCGTGAACGCCGCAATTAAGCGAGCCGCTCTTAATGGAGCATTCGATACCCGCTGCGTCCAGGTAAGCGCGCAGTGCATCGGGCTGGATCCCGTCGATGGCGAGCTTCAGATCGGCGGACTGTTTCGGCCCGAACGGCTGGGCCGATCCGGTGAGCCGGATGGATTTCGCAATGCCCGGAGCAACCAGCGTGGCGTCCACCTGCACCGGAGCGGCGGGGTCTTTGAGGATGTTGCGAACCGTCAAATCTTGGACCGCCAGTTGCAGGCTCGCCTCCGGCGTCACTGCGGCATCATGAAAGGCGGCCTGCACGTTGTGCAGTTCCAGTTCTGTCACGCTCCAGCGAAAAAGCGGCTTGATCGGCTGCGTCGTGGCAGCCGTTTCCGTAATCGCCGGCGCAGTGGTGGGCGGCCGATCGACAAACTCCAATCCTGCGACGCGCAAGTTGCCCTTGGCGCTGCGGGTGGCGTTGGCGCGAACGCCATCCATCAACACTTTCGTCACATCAGCGATCGTCGCACCGAGCGTATCGGCGTGAATCGTCATCGTGTCGAGCGCAATCGCCTCATCACCGTCGGCGTAGGCGGAAATGCCAGTGAACGCCGCCGTGGCAACAAAATCGGAAGGCCGCGTCGCGGCCGTGGTCTTGAGGTGAAGGTTCATGTCCGCGCCGAGGTTATACGCCAGCGGCTTGATGCCCATCGCAAGCAGATAGGGCGCGAGGCGGCGCGGGTGAAAGCCACGCACAGAAACGTTCATATTTGCATCGAGATTTCGGCCGCTGCCGGTTCCCTGGCTGGTGATGTGCAACGAATCGAGAACCGGCGCTGCAGACACATCGAGCTCAAAACGGGTTGAGCGCACCAATGATTTGAGATCCGAAACCCACAGATTCAGGTCGACGCGCGTATCCAGCGGCGGCGTCACGCTTAAGTCTCGCAGATGGGTATGAATGCGATCGAGCCGGAAAGCATCGAGCTGAAAAGGTGATGTCAGGTCAATATCGCCAGACCCGGATGTTGGCGTGGCTGAAGTCTTGGCGGCTGTGGCGGTTGGCTTCGGCACGAATCGCTTGATCAGCGGAATTTCGCCGTCGGCCGTGCGTTCGACGAGCAGATCCAGTCCCTCGGCCTCCAGTCTGCGGACGACGAGTCGGCCGCGAAGAAGGTCGAGGGTCGAAATATCGCCGCGGCAATATTCGACTTGCACAAGCGGATCGCCGCCATCCTTAGACGTCAGCGCTAGATGCCAGAGTGATAGGTCGCCGCCAAACAAGTCGATTTCGTGCCGCTCGTATTTGGCAATCAACCCATAGGTGGCGGCCGTTCGACGGATGACAGACGGAAGAAGAAATTGAAGTGCAATTCGAAACGCGATAAACAGGACCAGCACGGTGAGAAATGCGAATCGCAGCCTTCGACGCCATCGTTTCCACCGTGAAGGCCTCGTGGGATCAGGCGATTTTGTCGGCTCCGCGGATGGCGCTGCCTCGGGCGTTTTGGGCTGTTCGGGCGCGGGCGAGGATTCCTTATTGTCATCACTCATGGCTTACCTCCGGCCGAAGCGGGCGCAGTGGTCTGGGCGAGCGATTTCTCCAACGCCGCATGCCGCTGCTTCGCCGGGCCAAGCGGATCGTAACCCGCGGGCTCGCGCCCTTCCGATCGCAGCCAGTCGAACGCGCGTACGCGGGAGGCGGGCGAGCTGTCTTCGAGAAAGATGTAGTTCTCCGCCGTCAGCCGCAACTCGAACGATTGCCGGTCCGCGGCTGATCGCAGCGCTTCGTCAACCGATCCCGCGTGCCGGCCCGCTTCTCCCGCATGCAGCGTAAGAATGGCCGCGATTTCCGGCGGGATTTTCCCGGTGGCGAGCTGGTCCGCGATCAGTTGATACGTTGCACTATCCATCAGCCAGCCAAGGCCATTCTTGCTTTGGGCCGCCCCTGAGTTGCCCAGTTTTTGCACGATGCGCTGGACGAGCGCCTGCTGAGTTGACTCATCGGCAACCAGCGCAACATCTTCAAACACGCCTGCGTTGGTGTGGCTGGCGAGAAATACCAGCCCCGCACGCGGGTGAGCGCCGTGTTGGATTGAATCCAGTGCGCTGGCCAGGCTTGGCCAATCCGCGTTGTCGGATTGCGAGAGATACGGGCGCGTCGCGGCGGCCGACGCCGATGTCTTGATATCGTCGAGACATTTTGCGGCGGCCGTCTGGTGATCCGCATCCGCCGAACCCGAAGCGATCTGAACAATGATGGCAACCGCGCGCACCGAGGAATCGCCGAACCGGTACGGGACGATGACCGCGAATTGATCGTGATCGGTCATCGGCGGACGATCGAAGATCGCCACTTCGCGCCACACGACGGGCGGCGCGGGAGCGGGACGGGTGGCCGGCTTTTTGTCCTTGGCGTTGGGTGATTGCGGCATGTCGTCGTTCGTGTCGCCCGGGCTCGCCGGGGTAACCACGTCTTCAATCGCCAGCGCCACCTGCAACGGAGATTTGGATGGATCGGGATTCCGCGGGCGGTTGACGTTGACTTCGATGCGGCGGTGGAGCGGCTGGCCGGAAATGAACCTGGGTTGATCGGTGATCTCTGCTGCCGAAAGCGTGGCCGTCACGCCGCCGGGCAACGCGCCGTTAAGCGTTCCCAGGATCAGCGCATTTGTGCCGAGGGTTTGACGGAACTGGTCGGCATCGTCGAACGATGCGAGCCGGGCCGATTCGGTTAGGTTGGCCGTGGCCATGACCGGCACGCCGCCGCGCGACACAATGATCAGGCGGGCCATTGCCCCGACCGAGTTGCCCGGAACGGCTGGCATCTTGTCCAGGGCGACAAAAGTCGCGTGGATCGAGAGAGCGTCGGCCGCCGTCTTGGTGGACGGGGCGTCGGCCGTAGGACCGGAGAGCGGTGTGCCAACGAAGTGCGAGATGCTCAAAGCTATCGGAGGCGGCGCTGGGGGCGGTGCGGGCGGCGGCTTCCGGTTGAACAGGCAACCGGCGCAGAAAAGCGAAAGAAAGACGAGGAATGGCCGGCCGGCGACGGTGCGAACTGCTTTCACAATTTAGACTTGTACACTCTGCGGGGATGGTGTCCAGAAGCTTCTTATATATTCGCCATTCGATACCACGCTTCGGCCCGGCCGACCGATCACTGCGCAAGCACTACCGTGCTGTTCCCGCGAAATGGAGCAGTTCGAGGATCTGGGTTCGCAGTTCGAGGAAGCCGCCATCGTTGCGCTGGCGGGGCCGTTCAAGGTTTACATCAATGATGCGCTCGATGCGGGCTGGCCGTGGGCTCATAATGACGATGCGATCGCTCATGTAGATCGCTTCGTCGATGTCGTGTGTAACCAGCAGCATGGTCGTGCCGCGGGCTTGCCAAAGCCGGAGCACCTCATCCTGCATCCGCATGCGGGTAAAGGCATCCAGGGCGCCCAGCGGTTCATCGAGCAGAAGGATGCTGGGATGATTGATCAGTGCACGAACGAGCGCCACGCGTTGTGCCATGCCGCCGGAGAGTTGATGCGGATACGCGTTGGCGAATTTATCGAGTCCGACAAGCTGGAGAAATTCATCCACCTCATGCCGCTTTTCGCGAAGTACGCCGCGTGCGACGAGGCCCGCCTGGACGTTTCGACGGATGGTGAGCCACGGAAAGAGATTGGGATCCTGAAACACAAGTCCGCGCTGGGCGCTGGGTCCGATGATGCGCTGGCTGCCGGCCAATAACTCACCAGAAGAAGGCGCATCCAGGCCGGCGATAAGCCGCAAGAGAGTCGATTTGCCGCAGCCGCTTGGGCCCACGAGCGAGACCAGTTCTCCGGCCGCAATCGACAATGTCACCCGGTCCAGCGCTTGGACCTGCGCACCGTCCGGGTTGACGAACGACTTGCTCACTTCAACCGCGCGCAGCGAAGAAGCCTCGGTTGCGGGCGACGGACTCACTGTGCTCACCACTTGATCGTCCCCTTCTGATAGACCAGCACACGATCGCGCA
>JBBRHH010000338.1:0-6912 GCA_038222915.1 Tepidisphaerales bacterium | reverse complement strand
GATGCGTCTGGAAAATGTACCCGATATTCCGGCCTCGGAAGATGTCCCGTTGCGCTTCAGTCATCGTTGAAATATCAACGCGCGTTCTCGGGTTGGCGGTGTCGTCCGATGCGACGTCGTACGTGATCCGGCCGGAATCAGGCGTGAGAATACCGGCGATCATGTGCAGCAGCGTCGTCTTGCCCGAGCCACTGGTGCCCATCATCGCCACGTGCTCCCCATCCCGAAGTTCGAGATAGGGCAGATCGATCACCGGCACTCGCGTGGCGTCGGGGGCGACATATTCTTTTTTCAGTTGATACAGGATCAGTGCCATCGAACGACGCTCCGGGTTGATAAGGACGCATCAAGTATAGTCCTTCATCTTCCCCACAGCGAAGAGGGCGTCCAGCAGTTTGTCGGATGAGATCGTGAAAAATTACCAGCCTGGCTCGATCAATGCTTCATGTTCGCCAGCAAGCCGATGATGCCGATCACCGCGACGATGATGACGATCAGCAGTACGAATTTCCAGACGCTCCACGGCCGTTCGCCCTGTACTTCGCCGGTGCGGGCGTTCACAAGGAAGTGAAAAGTTTTTTCCAGGTAGCGGTAGGCGCTGATCCAGACGGGAAGCAGGAGATGTTCAAATTTAATGTCGTTGTAAGCTGTGTTGGTTGAGCCAATCCGCTGGTGATCTCCACCGATGTCGCGGCAGATGGTCTGCCGGATGGTGGGGTCCATGACTTCGCGAGCGCGGTCGAAGCCTCCGGCGAGATCGATCTGATAGCTCTCGGCCACGAAACCACTCAGATATTCATCCGTATATCCCGTCATGTTTTCCATATCCCACGGCGCAAGCCGGTCGGCGTACTTGCGCGGCAGTGATTCGCTGGCGAGGATGAGAATGTCGTGGAACTGATCAAAGACCCGGCCGCTGACCGGATACCAGCGTGTCTTGGTCACCGTGCGCGTTTTGGTGACGCTCTGCCCATTTTCGTATGACGTGTAGGTTTCGGTTTCCTGGTAGTCGTCGCCGCGCTCGCCAGAATAATCGGTCAGTGTGTTGGAGTCGTAGGTCCACGCGGGAATGTACACGCCTTTGACGCCGTTGGACTCGGCCGCGCGAAACAGGCCGCTCGGCGCAAACCAGAGCGACGACAGCCAGGTGCGAAACGCCTGCATTGCCTCTTCGCGCTTCACCTTGAAAGGCAACAGTGAGGCCGGCTTAATCGCTCGCTTGGAAACGCCCGTGGCGACAATCGCGGTGCCGCAGAAGGGGCAGACGCCTGCTGTGACGTTCGGCGGCAATGTCGACTCGGCCGCGCAGCACGTGCACTTGACCGTGAGCACTTCATGCTCCGGCTCGGCATTGGCCAGCGCCGCGAGCTGTTGACGGAAATCCAGCTTCTGGATCACCGCTTTGACATCCGGGGCAATGGCGTTGTCCTCACCGCAGTAGGGGCAGACGAGGGAACTCGTGCCCGGCGCAAAAGTCAGATTCGCACCGCATTTTCGGCACGGGAACTGATGCTGCGATGTGGATTCAGTGCTCACGGGCATATCAGGCCGACGGCGCTTGCGGAATGGGCGGTGGTACCGCGGCGAACAGGCTTGCCAATTCGCTCACCGAACTCGCCGGCACCCAGGCTGCCATGCCTTGTTTCCAAATCAGCGTTTCGCGCTTCAATTCGCCGGCGCTAACCTTTTGCTTCAATGCGCTTTCATCAAACGGGCCGGCCTGTTGGCCGTTGACGGCAATGAAATATGCAGCGGCCTGTGGAATCGGCGGCGGCATCCCCGCGCCGCTCTGCTGATTGGAAAGACTCTGGTTCACCTGACCGGCCATAAACATCCCCATGCCAAGACCCGCCCCGGCGCCGGCCAGCCCGCCGCTATTTTTGGCGGCGTCCGGTAGCGCATTGGCGGCCTGAAACTGTGTGTAGGCGTTCAGGTTTCCAATCACCCCCATGCTGGTCCGCTTGTCCATCGCCGCTTCCACTTCAGGCGGCAGGGAAATATTTTCGATGACGAGCGAGACGAGCTGCAGCCCAAACGCCTCGAAATCCTTGGCGATGTTGGTACAGACAAACTTGCTCAACTCATCCTGATTGCCCGCCAGATCCAGCACGGGAATTTTGCTTTGGCCTAGAACATCCGAAAAACGGGCGACCAGCGTGCTGCGGAGTTGCTCGAAAAAATCGTCGTCAAGAGTGAAGCGGCTGTCAGTGCCCACGACGGTGCGCAGAAAGTTGGCTGGGTCGGCCACCTTGATGGAGAACGAGCCGAACGCCCGCAACCGCACCGGACCGAATTCCGGATCGCGCATCATGATCGGATTCTTGGTGCCCCACTTGCGGTCGGTGAAGGCGCGCGTACTGACGTAATACACCTCAGCCTTGAACGGACTCTCGAAGCCGTATTTCCACCCTTTCAGGTCGCCGAGAATGGGTAGATTTTTCGTCTCCAGCGTGTAGGTGCCGGGATAAAAAACGTCGGCCAGCTTTCCCTCGTTGATGAAGGCGGCCGCCTGTCCCTCGCGCACGACGAGCTTGGCGTTGTATTTAATCTCGTTGTCGCCACGCGGATATCGCCAGACGAGTGTGTCGCGCGTGTCGTCCAGCCATTCGATAATGTCGATCAGTTGGTTGCGAAAGAAGCCCATGCGTCGCCTCCGGTAAGGGGGTTTGAGCCGAAACCTTATCAGATTTGATCCGGCCTGCTAAGTATGAGCGGCGCGAAAGTTTCTAATAGCCCTGCCGTTCTCAGTGGACGGCGAGATCAAATTTGGCCCAGACCGCGTCGTGATCGGATTCGCCTTCACGCACAACCCGGGCGGCCAATGGCCGTAATTTCGAAGAATACAAAATGTGGTCGAGGCGGGTGCCGATGTTGATGCCCGCAATCACGTGGTGACAGGTCGCGGTCTTTGGGTCGAACAACGTGAGCGTGTCGACATAGCCCTGTTCCTTGAAAAATTTCACACATTTGCCGTTTTCCTGATCATTGAAGTCGCCCAGGACCAGCGTCGGCATACCCGGTTTTAGCTTCGTCGAAAATACTTCGACTTCATGGCGGCGCACCGCGGGCGTGGTGAAAAATCCCGCCACGGGACTGAAACTGTCGCTGATCATGGGGCGCAGGTGGACGCTCAGGATCTGCACCCGCCCCGCTGGCGTATCCGCAACGAGCAAACAGGCCGGAAACCATCCACCCGGCGCGGCCGGTGGAAGTTTCTGCGTTTCAATGAGCGGGCGCTTGGTAAACACCGCTAGCCCGCCCGCGTCATTGTGGTCGAACATGACGTGGTGCGGATACTGATCCGCCAAACCTGCGACAAGGAAGTCGAACCAATCGCGCGTCGTCTCCTGAAGGCAGACGACGTCCGCATCCGCATGAATGATTGCATCGCGCGTCTTCGAAGAAGGGGGGCACGTGTAGTTGACGTTGTAGGTCAGCACCGTGAAGGGCGCCGCCGGCCCGGCAGGGTGTTCGCCGCAGCTCATCGCCAGCAGAAGCGCGCCGCAGACGACGAATCGCGACATGAAGAACCGCATCGTTGCCTCCCGTTACTAGCTCATGATCCACCCAGCCGCACGATCCGCGTCTCGCCGCTTTCGTCCACTGCGAATCTGTATCCATCGGGAAAAGCCGCGGCGAACGACTCCTGATGGCTCACCAGAATAATTCGCTTGAGCAGGCCCTTCAGGTTGTGCAGTTCGTCGATCATCACCCGCTGGTTGTCGCCGTCAAGCGATCCGAATCCTTCGTCAATCATGACCGTCTCGCCGCATCGCCTTCCCCCGGATGCATATTGACCGATTGCCAGCGCCAGGCTGATCGCCACGCGAAATCGCTCGCTGCCACTGAGAAACTCCACCGGATGCGTTGCCCCAGTTCGGCCATTCATCACATCGAGATCGAAGGCATGATCGGCCGGATCACCATCGGCAGTGTTCCGCGATTGCAGGCGAAGGTCGCCGCCGGAAAGATTGTCGAGAATCGTGTTGGCGTGGCCAAGAATACCCCGCTCGGCCTGCCGCAGCAGATGCAATTGCAGGCCGTCGCGGCCAAGCAACTCTGCCAGCAGCTTGAAATGGGAGTGCTTTTCGTCGGCCTCCAGATATTCACTCTTCAACGCCTCGCGACGTTTGGCTTGTTCGGCCAGAGACGCCATACGCAGCTGCGCGTCTTGGACGCTCTTCTGGCACTGCCGTTGTTTCTCGCGCGATGTCTCCAATTGCCGGGCGACGACGCGCGGCTCCTGTCGCGCCGCTTCAGGCACTTGAGACGCCTCGGCCTCCAACTCTCGAACAACCCCCTCGGCCGACACCGCTTCCGCCATCGCCGCGTCGAGATGCTTCTGGTCCACCTCAACGCCCGCCGTTTCAAGGTCCTTGATCTCCCGACGCCATTGTGTGACGTGCTTGGTAGTCGCGCTCGCCGCGATGATTTGCCACTGATCGGAAAGCTGCGCCTGCGAATCGCCAAGCTGTGCGTTCATGCCTTCGAGGCGAAACTTCTCCTGATTCAATAGGCCTGCCACTCCGTCGAGCTCCCGCTGCATCTTGAGTTGATCCTGCTCCAGGCTCCGCGTTAGTTTGTCGGCGGCCTCGGCCTTCGTTCGCTGTTCCTTCAGCGATTTGGCCAGCTTCTGATGTTGCCGAACCGAGACGGCATGTTCATCTCTAAGCACGACCGCGTTGCTGAGCAACTGCGCGTTCTGTTGGGTTGACGCACTGGCCAGCGCCTGTTCCCGTGCCGTCAGATCCTTCCACTGTTGGAACAGTTCCTGTGCTTTGCCGAGGTCACGCTGCATCGACGGAAGCTGCGCAATCTCGGCCTTCATGGTTTCGAGATCGCTATCGATTGGCCATGCGGTCATAGTCCAGTCGTCGACCGCTTCGGCCGACACCCGCTCGCGAAATGCCGGCGAAAGCTCCTCATAAGCCCGGCTGCACTCGCGATGAAGCGTTTTGAGGTCTCGCCCAAGCTCCTGCGATTGACTCGCCAACTTACGCTCGGTTTCCTGCGCCTTGCCCAATGATGTCTCGGCATCGGATACGAGCGACCGAACGCGCTTGAGGTCCTTCTCCAGCACCGTCACTTCCTGTCCAACAGTTTGCAGCGTTGCCTTCGCAACCTTCACCTGCTCGCGACGTCGACCTTCCTCTTCCACTAGATGCGCCGCAGTCAGTGGCAGGCCGCACGCGGGGCATTCTGCCTGACCTTTGGCCTGAACAAGCTTGTCGGCGGCTGACGTTGCGACATCCACATGCGCCTTCGCCCGGGCGGCGCGATCTCTGGACGTCTGCAATTTTCGATGGATTTCTTCTTCCTCGGCCTCGACCTTCACACGCTCGGATTCGAGTGCTCGCAACTCGACGCTGGCCGTCTGTAGCTTCTCACGGGTCTTTCCGATGGCAGTGTGACGGAGGCGCAGTTCGGCGCGGTGTTCCGCCAATCGTTTCAAGGCCGGCAGCGCCGCGTTTAACATGGCGATCTGGCCATGCTGCTCCGTCGCCAGTTTCAGATCGGCGGACGGATCGGCCGGCAATTTAGCAAGCTCGCGGCGAACTTCCTCAAGGCTTATCCGCTGTTGTTCGAATGCTTCCTGAGCGGCCAGCAGAACCGCCAGCTCTGACACCCGCGCTTGGGCGACGCGCTCGAGCCGCTCAGTCTCCGTCGCCTGCTCCTTCGCGGCCTGCCACGCCTGCCGCTCGGCGTCGGATTTCGCCGCGAGGGCCACGACTTGCCTTTCCTTAATCGCGTGATCGGCCGTCAAAGCGGTGATCTTTTGTCGCCCCACATCCGCCTTGGATCGAAGGTCCAGCATCCGCTCCACATGCGGAATCGATGTACGAAGTTCACCAAGCCGCTGAACGCCCGACTCAATCTTGGCGCGCCGGCTCAGCAGGCCTTGGTGTTGATCTAGTCTCGCCCTCGCCTGCACCAGCCTGCCTTCCAGCGCCGCCCACCGCTGAACTTGTGCTTCAATGCCCCGTAACCGCTCAATCTCACTCTCCTGGCTTTTCGCCGTCGCCTCCGCTTCCACCGTCTCCTGCTGCGCCTGCCTCAATTGCTCGACACTGATCTCCGGGATCGCCCCCAACTGCCCTTCCACCACCTTGCACTTGGATTCCGTTCCCCGGCGACGATCGTCCGCCTTAGCCGCCAGCCGCTGGTATCGTTCAAGATCCACCACGCCGGCCAGCACCTGGAACCGCTCCTTGGGCTGTGCCGAAAGCAGCCGGTCGGCGTCGCCCTGCCGCAGCAGCATGGAGCAGACGAATGCCTCGTGCGAAAGCCCCACGTTGTCACGAATCCACTGGTCAAATCCACTTCGCCCGCTGGTGTCGGGCGTGACCTTCCAAGCACTGTCGGCTTCATCCCATTGGCTCAATTGCACAGCCATATTTCGGCCGCGCCGCACGCTCCGCCGTACTTTCCACCGCTTCCCACTAATACGAAACTCGCACTCGATCACCGCCCCGTCATGCGCATGATTGATCAGCGTCTCATGCCCGATCTTTCCACCCCTGTGGGCGCCAAACAACGCAAAGCTCACCGCGTCAAACACCGAAGATTTACCGCTGCCGTTGGGCCCGCTGAGCATGCAGAGCGAAAGGTCCGCCAGGTCGATCTCCTGAACATCGCCATAGCAAAGGAAGCCCTGAAGGGTAATCCGGTCGAGGATCATTCCAACTCCCCGTTGCCTGCAACCAGCGCGTCAGGGGTGCAGCAGATTCTACGCGGGGTTCTCTGCGGGTATGATGGCGTGCGGTTCTAAAGGGGCAACCGCGCTTAATCACGGAGGATTTATGGCTGCACGAACGACTCGTCGGGAGGCACGGGAACGTGTCATCAAATCGTTCATGGACTCGCTGGATGGGATCATTTCGCCGGATGAGGCGGTTCCGTTGCGAGGCAAGA
>JBBRHH010000337.1:0-6931 GCA_038222915.1 Tepidisphaerales bacterium | reverse complement strand
ATTCTGCCCGGCCATGATGGGCGCGGAACCGGAGCGCGCCACAACGGTATCGACGGTTGGACCGAGGCGCGATCGGGCATATGGCCGGGCCCACTCGACGGCGCCGTCGCGTGCATCGCAGCGGGCGGCCAGGCCCATGTTGGTCGAGATGTAGACCGCCCCATCCTCGACGGTGACGGCGTTGCCATAGGTGGCGAGATCGACGCGCTGGTCATCCTTGAACTTGTTCCGCCGCGCAGGGGTCTCGAAGTAGACGGGGAGGCCAGGGTTGAGTTCGGCCAGCTTGCGCTTCCAGAGCGTTGTGCCACGGGCCGCGTCGAGGCAGACGAGGAAGGTGGGCGTGGTCACGCGGCCTTCGATGCTTTCAACTGCGAGGACGTAGATGCGATTGTCCGAGAAGGTGGGATCACAGACGGGACGGGTGTTTCGCCAGAGCGGATCGCGGCCGGTGGACCAGGCCATCTGCCCGGTGGCGAGATCGAAGGCGGCGACGGTGGTTGGATAGTGGGCGGTTTCGTCCATGGCCCAGCGGGAATAGACTCGACCGTTGGCAATGATGGGCGAGAATTCGCCGGGGACAGTGAAAGTTGGAACCCCATCCCGCTCGCCTGACGCAGCCGAACTTCCCGGCGCTGACTGCCGCCAGAGCGGCTTGGAAACATCGTCGCCATAACATGCGAGCATGGTCGGGCCCGCGATGACAATGTGCTTCCCACTGATGGCGATGCTGGCGGTTGGAACGGCCATGTCCGCCAGCACACCTGACGGATTTTCTTCCAGAAGCGAGCGAGGCCAGATTGTTTCCCGTGCACCAAGTGTGACGTCCTTGCGGGGAAGCTGAGCAATGGTGGAAGCAGTGGGCGACGCTTGCGTGGTTGCGGCGGCCAGTTGGGCGCGAATCTCGCCGGCTTTTAGTTTTTGGCCGAGCCAGGGAAACGCCGCGTCCTGCTTCACGTTTTGAAACGCGTCATCCAGCCGGGCAGCAGCATCTGGCAGTTGCGACAAGGCTGCCCAGAAGCCGGACTGCGCGGCCTCGCGTGTGGCCGGATCGATGGAGTGGGCGAGGACATCCTGAAAATCGCGTTGTGCCAAACCTGGTTCGCCGGCGCGGAGTGAGCGTTCCCCGGCATCGAGCAAGGCGGCCTGCGCTGCCGGCGCCCACGGAAATCGGCGGAAAAACGATCGAAGCGCCGCCGGTGTGGCGGCGCGCCGCAAGGTGTTGGCGGCCTTGGTTGCCTCGCGCGTCTGCGTTTCGCGGACCGAGCTCAGGGCATTTGGACCCTGGGCAAGCAGATACAGATCCACGCCCGACCAGACGGAGCGAAAGAGGCCGTTGTCCCACGGGCCGATGTTGATGCCTTGCGGGTCGGCCTGCAGCAGATTGTCGATGAGCGGGGCGGCTTGTTCGAAGGAACGCACGCGCAGCCCCGTAAGCCGGCCGGCAATATTCTCATCACCGGCAAATCTCCCGGGCGAAGTGGAGAGTGCTTCAGACAACTGGGCGATGCGCTCCTGCTCCCAATGGTTGGTGGCAGCGCCGTGGTCGAGGGCGATGTCGTGCAGGTATTGGAGTGCGAGGTCGGCGCGGCCAGCGTCGGCGCAGAGATTGGCCCGCTCCAGGCGCCATTCGTTGTCCTGGGCCAGCAGGGGGGCAACTGCGTCCAGCGCGGCGGCGGCCTGCATGTAACGCGCCTTGGTTCGCTCCGATAGCGCGAGATTGCGATACGCGGCCAGTACAGTCCAATCGGTGTCGGGAACGGCGCCCAGACGGTTGAGCGTCCTGAAGCGATCCGCGCCGTATTGCACGTAATCTTTTCCGGTGCATCGCTCGAGCGATCGCAGGCCCGAGAGTGCGCCGACTGCCACGTCGGTGCGGCCGGGATTTTCGCGCAGGTTGATGAGATACCAACTCACCGCCTCGTCCTGATAGCCGACATAACGCAGGTGCTCAGCGATCTCCTGGATCGCTCCGATACGTTTTTCCTTTTCAGCCGGGAACTTTTCCAGCATCTTCTCGAGAACGACCGCCATCCGCATGCGGTAATGGCCGTCGCGCTCGGGTGGGGGGAATTTGGAATCCACCTCTTTGCGGATCCGATCGCGATTGAAAGTGACGGTCGCGTCCCAGTTGCCTTTGACGTCCAACTGGGTCGTCTGATCTTCCTGCCATTGGGGGTCGATGACGCGGTATTTCTCCGCGGAGAGAGCAACCCGTGGCGCGAGGCCGACGAGGAGGGTGACGGTGAGGAGCAGGGTGCGAATCATCATGCGCGGCGAGTGGCAAATCGAGTGATAGAACAACGTTACTGAAGGTACCACGTGCTGGGTAGTTGGTTGAGGAGACGGAACTACCGCCATCATCTCGCGAAGCGGGCAGCAACGCCGCTGTTGTTCGTCAGGCTCAGGCCTGCTTCGCCCGCGTCACATCCAGCCGCAACATCAAATCCGCAATCTGTTTTTTCGTATCGTCCGTGGCCTCCCACAGCGGCAGGCGCATTTCGCCGGTGTCTCGGCCTTGATGCTCCATCGCGAACTTGATGCCCGCGGGGTTTCCGTCGAGGAACATGGCGCGCATGAGCGGGAAGAGACGATGATGGATCTTGGCGGCTGTCGCGAAATCGCCCGCCAGCGCGGCTTTGGTGATGCTTTTGATCTGGGCGGGTAGGAGATTGGAGAGGACGCTGATTATGCCCTTCGCACCCAACGACATCAGCGGGACGGTGAGCGAGTCGTCTCCACTCAACACGCTGATGTCGGTCAGGGAGAGGATTTCGCTGGTCATGTCGAGCGAGCCGGTGGCCTCCTTGATGGCGACGATGTTGCGGTGCTCGTTCAAGCGGGCGACGGTGGTGGCCGACATGGTGATGCCAGTGCGGCCTGGAATATTATAGAGGACGATCGGTAGATCGACGCGGTCGGCCAGCGTGATGAAGTGGCGATAGAGACCTTCCTGCGTCGGCTTGTTGTAGTACGGATTGACGCTCAGACAGGCGGTTGCGCCGGCCTTTTTGGCGAAGGTGTGAAGCTCGATGGCTTCGGAGGTGGCGTTGGCGCCGGTGCCGGCGACTACGGGAACGCGGCCGGCCGCCGTTTCCACGGTGATCTCGATCACGCGTTTGTGCTCGGCCATGTCGAGGGTGGGGGACTCGCCGGTGGTGCCGACGGGAACGAGCCCGTCGATGCCGTTGGCGATCTGGTATTCAACCTGCTCGCGCAGCCGGGCTTCATCGAGCCGGCCTTCGCGGAAGGGGGTGGTGAGTGCTGTAAATGCGCCGCTGAACATGATCAATCCTTGAAGAAATACTTTTACGAACGAGTTCGAGAGTTTAGCCACGAATCAACGCAGATGCACACCGGTGGGGAAAAAAGTGTGCTGCGGCTATTTGACGGTGAGTAGGTCTTTCATCTCACGGACGGCTTGTTGGAATCCGGTGAACAGGCCGCGAGCCACGATGGCGTGCCCGATGTTGAGTTCTTGCATTTTCGGGATTCGGGCGATCGGGACGACGTTGCGATAGTTCAGGCCGTGCCCGGCGTGGAGGCGCAGGTTGGCCTGAACGGCCAATTCACCGGCCTTGGTCAGGCGTTCAAGTTGCGCCGCGGGGTCCGCGACGGCGTTGGCGTATTCACCGGTGTGCAGCTCCACCGCGTTGAACTGGAGCTTGACGGCGAATTCAATTTGACGCGGATCGGGATCAATGAAGGCGCTGACAACGACGTTGGCCGCCCGGAGGCGCTGGACGATGTTGCCGACGCGGGTGGAATCGTGCGAGAGATCCAGGCCGCCTTCAGTGGTGACTTCTTCGCGCCGCTCAGGAACGAGCGTCGCCTGAGCCGGCCTCGTGCGGATGGCTATCTCGACAATTTCCTGCGCGATGCTCATTTCCAGATTTAATTTGCACTGGACGGTCTGGCGGAGCAGCTCCACATCGCGGTCATTGATGTGGCGGCGGTCTTCACGCAGGTGAACGGTAATCCCATCCGCGCCGCCCAACTCTGCCTGTACTGCGGCCCAGACGGGATCGGGTTCGTAAGTGCGGCGGGCCTGTCGCAGGGTGGCGACGTGGTCAATGTTGACGCCTAGTTCGATCATGATGGGATTGTAGAAGAGAAGTGAGGTGAAAGGGAGCGGGTCGGGGTTGTTGCCTGATCAACGACGGTCCGGAAACTACGGCTGCGTTGCGGGAGGCGCTTTTCCGGTGCGGACGATGATCTTTATGGGAAAAGTGCGACCGGAATCCAGATCGGTGATGGTCAGCGTGCCGCCGCTCTGCTTGTCAGGCTGCAGTAACTCGCCATTGATTTGCGCTTCGAGCGACACGCTCCCTTCGGCCGCGCCCTTGGTACTTGCAGGGACGATCCATTTTTCCGAAGTCTCCGCTTTCCATCGTCGTGGTGTGGCAGTCCAGTTGCGCAATTGCAGCCGGATCGACGCGTGCGCCTGCGACTGGATGTTGAGGGCGAACTCACCCTTGTCCGCGTCGAAGCCGACAAGTGCGGCGACTTCCGCGGCCAATTGATACATGCCCTTCGAGCGCGCCTGCCAGTCCTGACCGACCGCAAAGGTGCCCTTGAAATGTCGCGCCAGCTGGTCTGTGACTCGCCGCGCCTGCGCAGGAGGGAGATTTCCGCGGTCGAGCGCCTGTTCGACAAAAATGCGCGCTTCCAGTTCCTGAAGGCCTTCGATCATCGCCTCGAATCGTGCGCTGGGTTCAGCGCCGTCGGGGCCCGGCCACAGGCATTTCATAATCGAAAAGCCCGGCGCACCGCCGGAGTGTTTGCACCCATCGTGATAGGACTTGGCCCAGTAGTCGCCGCCCATGCGGCCGGTGCCCTGGTATCCGGTGAAGATGGCGCGCTCGGGAAAAGCTCTAAAGGTCCAGGGGGTTCCGCTTCCGTTCACAACGATAGCGCCGCTGTCCACGCGCGGCGTGCTGAGGACGATCTGGTCACGTGGCTTCCAGCCCATCTGGGATTGTCCACCGATCAAAAAACTCTGGATATTCTCGACGATGCTGTAGAAAGGCTCCGGGCCACTCTTTTCAATGCCGTCCCAATAGGCTGAATGGAAGGTGGTCTTGTAGAGATCTACAAAAGCAGGATCGGGCTTGCCAATCGGGATCGCCACGTTGGCATCGTGAGAGCCGCAGATCCAGAACACTTCGGGCGTAGATTGGCGCAAAATGGTCTTGAGCTTCGGGTCGCCGTCCTGATCCCAGCCGTAGCCCCAGAACATCGCCTGATCCAATCCCCTGGACACCATGTGGCGGTAAAGCGCTTTGGCAAAGGACTGCCAGTATTTTTCGCGCCCCTGCACTTCCGGGCCCATGTTCAAGCGTTCGTGCCGGCCGGAGTTTTCATCGAGGACGTTTACTTCGACGGCCGCCTGAAACCCGTGCATGACCACGAATGAAATTGCGCGCGGCGTACCGCAGTGCTTGATGACCAGGTCGAGATAATGATCCATCGTGGCACAATCAAAAATGAGCGAACCGTCTTTTTTTCGAGTCCATTTGATCGTCGAGTCGTCGCGGTTGCCGAATTCGGTATTGAGGAGTACCGGGATGAACCACACATCATTGCCGGCCCGCCCCAGCTGTCGGAGACTGGCCTCGATCAACTGCCAGTGCCTGTCTGACCAGAGCGGGGTCTTGTATTGCTTTGCGACGCCGTATGGTGATTGCTCGATGGCAACGATCGTCTGGAAGTCGCGCGGGTCCGGAACTTTCCAGTCCAAGACCTCGACATCGAGCGGCAGTACGGCGGCGGCGAAATTGACGCCTTCGACCCGCACCGTGCCATGGTATGAGCCGGGCGCGGCGTCAGCCGGAATCTTGATCGAGAGCCAATACGGTTGGCAGGAATTGGCCGGAATCCGCTGCGGCAACGTGGATGAGATCCAGTCGAAGTATTGAATGCGGCCAAGCGCTGCTGTTGCAGCGGCCTTATTTTCCAGCGTCTCAGGTGCGAAAGTGACCAATGCGCGCGCCTTGGGGGCGGTCCAATCGCCATATCGCGAAACACCGCCGCCGAATTCGTGGCTCTCGCCGTCGGTGATGCGGCCGTCGCCCAGCGAACTGATGTCTGACATCGATTGTGGGTTCATCCCGGAGATTCTGATGGATGCCGCCGCTAACGTGCCGCCGGCGGCGTTTTTCAATTCGGATGCGGTCAGCTTCACGTTGGTCAGTTCCCGGTCGGTTCCGACAACGACCTGCGCCGCGTAGGTTCCGTTTCGTGCGCCGATCACCCGGATCGTTCCGGACGCGGCACCCGACTCGAGGAATTCAGGTGAGAACATGCGCCGGGTCATATCCTGGGCCCAGATCCTGACGCCGGCGGGACGGACCAGGGATGAGGGCACTTCCCTGGACGAGCTGCGCAACTCCATGCGTGAAAGACGCGCATGTTCCCACTGTCGATCCTCGACCGCTCGATATCCAAACCATTCTTTCAATACGTATGGATGAAGCGGGGCCGCGCGCAATTCGATGGCGAGGACATTCGTTCCCCGGCGAAGCAGTTTCGCGGGAATGGTCAGGGCATCGATGGTTCGATTGCGCAACTTGTAAAGCCGTGAGCCCGCCGGGGTGAGTTCGTCCGCACTGCCCATGACCTGGGTCTGAGGCGGTTCCTTCCCCTTGTACTTTGCCTTCTCGTCAGCAGAGAGTTCCGCGAACGTTTGGGTGTATGCTTCCTGCGGATACTCGTCGGCCATTACCGCGGCATCAACGTCTCCTGACGGGAGATGGCCTCGGACGATTTCCTCGCCGTTCACAAAAGCGCGAAGGCCGCCAATATAATCGGCGCTGAAGGTTACGTTTCCGGTGGCGGCGGGGTCGGGGATCTCGAACCGGAAGCGCAGGAAAAAGCCGCGCAGCCAGCCGATTCGATCGGGGGTTCCAAAGCTGTATTGCGCGGGCGATCCCAC